>CANQNU010000007.1 GCA_947625295.1 uncultured Clostridia bacterium
TTTGAAAGATTTTATAGAGTAGATAAAGCACGTACAAGAGAAATGGGAGGAACAGGATTAGGACTTTCTATTGCAAAAGAAATCTTAGACAAAAATGGCGGAAGTATTGATATAAAAAGTGTAGTAGGACAAGGTACAGAAGTAGTAATAAGAATTCCTACAAAAAATTGACCAAAGGGATGTGCCCCCTGGCCACACCAAAAAATGACCAAAGGGACGAGCCCCTTGGTCATTTTTTTGGTATAGATGATTTAATTTAAATCAGTTTGGATGCCTCAATTGCTATTTCCAGTTCCTCATTAGTAGGAAATACAAACACTCTTGGTAAAGAGAATGACTCAGAAATTATCTTTTTATTGTGTTTATTTGCCTTGTAGTTCACATAGACATCTCCTAAAATAGGAGATAATTTCTTCAAAATGTTTTCTCTTACCAAATAAGAATTTTCTCCTATTCCTCCAGAAAATACAATCTGTGTCGGCCGTTGTTCAAGAGCAACAATGCAATTTGAAATGTTTTTAGCAACTGAAAAACAAAACATTTCAAATGCCAATAAAAATTCTTCCTTTTGTTTGTCAACTCCTTCCAGTATTTCGAGCATGTTGTTTGTACCGCAGATAGCATATAAGCCAGATTCTTTGTTGAAAGCGTCGAGAATTTCTGAAACAGAATAATTGCATGTTTTACACAGATATTCTATAACAGAAGTGTCAATACTTCCAACTCTTGTACCCATCATACACCCACTTAAAGGACTAAATTCCATTGAAGTATATAGGGACAAGCCTTTTTTTACGGCACATACGCTAACTCCCTGGCCAATGTGAGCCATGATAGCGCAGATGTTTGTTTTTCCAACTTCTTCAGAAAGCTGCCGTGTTAAGTATGCATAACTGGTTCCATGAAAACCATATTTACGGACCCCACTGCTCGCCATCTTTTCCGGAATAGGATAAGTAGAGTAGAGTGCAGGTATTGTCTGATGAAATGATGTGTCAAATACTGCTATGTGACAAACATTTGGCAATAATTTTTGGCAACATTTAATACCAATTATGCTTACTGGGTTATGCAACGGAGCTAAGCTGTTGCATAAGGCGATTTTTTCTAAAACCTCATTGTTAATTATAGTTGGTTCTGAGAAAAAAGTTCCGCCATGAACTACACGGTGCCCAACGAAGCGTATTTCTTCTAAAGAAGAAATAACAGAGTTTGAAACAAGATACCCGATAATTTCTTTCAGAGCTGTTTCATGTGTTAAAGCTTCGTACGTTGGTAATTTGTATTTACCATTTTTTTTCAGGATTGTTATAGTAGCTGTACTCGAACCTAAATGTTCTGCCCGAGCCTCAAAAATTGTTGAGGAATCATCAACCTCAATTAACTTGAGTTTGACAGAACTACTACCGCAATTAACTACCAATCCAATCATTATACCATCCTTTCCCAAAATACAAAAAAACGTATTTTGATAAATGCTAAAACAACAATTACTTTAAAAGTATAACATAAAAACTTTACGATTTCAACATTTAAAAAAGATAATATAAATAATTTGAAAAATTACAAAAACAAATGAAGGATTTATGTAAAATGCGTCGAATAATATAATAGTGTATCTAAAAATGAAATAATTTGAAAGAAAGAGAGGAAAAAATGCCACGATATAGTGATGAAATTATAGATGAAGTAAGACAAACAAATGATATTGTAGATATTATATCGCAATATGTACAACTAAAAAGAAGTGGCAGAAATTTTTTTGGACTATGTCCATTTCACAATGAAAAGTCACCTTCTTTTTCTGTTTCACCAGATAAGCAAATATTTCATTGTTTTGGATGTGGCGTCGGAGGAAACGTATTTACATTTCTAACAAAAATAGAAGGAATTAGTTTTGTAGAAGCAGTCCAAAATTTAGCTGAAAGATCAAATATACAATTACCAACAATTGAAAATAAAGGAGATGCACTAAAAGAAGAGCTAAAGCAAAAAGTATACAAAGTAAACGAATTTGCAGCAAAATATTATCATGAAAATTTATACAAACCAGAATCCAAAATAGCACAAGAATATATAAAAAAAAGAAAACTATCAAACGAAACATTACAATCTTTCCAAATAGGATTTTCAGGAAAATTTGATGAACTATATAAAGCATTATCAAAAGAAGGATTTAAAGAACCTGAAATTCTAGAATCAGGATTAGTCAATAAAAACGATAACGGAAAATACATTGATAGATACAGAAACAGATTAATGTTTCCAATATGTGATGTAAGAGGTCAAGTTATTGCATTTGGTGGACGAGTATTAGATGACTCAAAACCAAAATATATAAATTCACCAGAAAATATAGTATATAGCAAAGGAAGACATTTATTTGGATTAAATGTAGCAAAAAAAGGAGATATTAAAAAAATACTAATTGTTGAAGGATACATGGATGTTATCTCACTACATCAAAGAGGAATAACAAATGTTGTAGCATCATTAGGAACAGCTCTAACTCAACAACAAGGATGGCTACTTAGAAAAAATTCAGAACAAATAATTCTTAGCTTTGATTCTGATGAAGCAGGATTAACAGCAAAAATTAGAGCACTAGACATATTACAAAATATGGGATGTGACATAAGAATTTTGCAAATGGAAGGTGCAAAAGACCCAGATGAATTTATTATAAAATATGGAAACGCAAGATTTAAGGCTCTAATTGAAAAAGCATTATCAGTTATTGAATTTAAAGTAAAAAATTTGAAAAAAAATTTAAATTTAGATAACACAAATGATAAAATCAAATTTTTAAATGAAATAGCAAAATTAATTTCAAAAATTGATAATACAATAGAAAAAGAAATTTATATTGAAAAGATTGCAACAACATACGATATTTCAAAAGAAGCAATATATGCAGAAGTCAACAAATTATCATATTCAAGTTCAAATGGAGAAAAAACTCTTGAAAAAGCTAAACCAGTAGTTAAGCATAAAAGTGTACAAAAAGATAATGTTTCAGAAGCAATTAAAAAGAGAGAAAATACAATTTTAGCAATTTTATTAATGGGAGATTTGCAAATTTATAAAGTTATTGAACAAAATATAAAAATAGAAGATTTCAAAGTAGAATTAAACTATAAAATTGCAAAAAAATTGTATGAAGAATTTGAAAAAGGAAATAGTAATATAAATGGGATATTAGATAATTTAGATGAAGAAGAACAAAATCATATTACTATGATAATGGCTGATGATTATGAAATACAAGATATAGAAAAAGCAATTGATGACATCATACAAAGTTATCAAAAAGAAAAACTAAATGATAGAAAGTTTGAAATTTTAGAACAATTAGAAAATGAAGAAATAGAGCAAGAAGAAAAGAATAATCTTGAAAAAGAGTTAAGCAACATTATAATTCAATTAGCCAAAATGAAATAGGAGTGAATGAGTAAGATGGAAAATAAAAAAGAAGATTTAAAAGAAAAAAATCAGAACGTAGAAGAAAATAAAAAGAATAAAATAGAAAAAGCTAGAAAACAAGCCAAAGAGAAAGCAGTTGAAAAAATAGATAAAAATAGTAAAGAAGATAATCAACAAGAAAAAAACGAAGGCGATAAAATAAAAGAAGAAAAAGTAAATAATATATTAAAAAAAGCAAAAGAAAAAGGAACTATAACTTATGGTGATTTAGCAACAGAACTAGATGATGTAAATCCAGACCAAATTGATAAAGTATTTGATGCTTTTGAAGAATTAGGTGTAGATTTATTAAGTGATGATGTAGACGAAGAACCAGACATTGAAGATTTAAAAGAAGTAGAAAATTTAAAGCTTGATGAAATTACAGAAACTACTTATGAAGGAATAAACGTAGATGACCCAGTAAGAATGTATTTAAGAGAAATAGGAAGAATTCCTCTATTGACTTATGAGCAAGAATTAGATTTAGCAAAAAGAATTTTAGAAGGGGATGAAAAAGCTGAAAAAGAATTAGCAGAATCAAACTTAAGATTAGTTGTAAGTATTGCAAAAAAATATGTTGGAAGAGGAATGCTATTTTTAGACTTAATTCAAGAAGGAAATATGGGGCTTATCAAAGCAGTAGAAAAATTTGATTATACAAAAGGATTCAAATTTAGCACATATGCTACATGGTGGATTAGACAATCAATAACAAGAGCTATTGCAGACCAAGCAAGAACAATTAGAATTCCAGTACACATGGTAGAAACTATTAATAAATTAATTAGAACATCAAGACATCTATTACAACAACTAGGAAGAGAACCTACCCCAGAAGAAATAGCAGAAGAAATAGAAATGCCAGTAGAAAAAGTAATGGAAATTCAAAAAATAGCACAAGATCCTGTATCATTAGAAACACCAATAGGAGAAGAAGAAGATAGCCACTTAGGAGATTTTATTCAAGATGATGATTCACCTGCACCACATGATGCTGCAGCATATACTTTATTAAAAGCTCAATTAGAAGAAGTAATGGATACATTAACACCAAGAGAAGCAAAAGTGCTAAAATTAAGATTTGGACTAGATGATGGAAAGGCAAGAACATTAGAAGAAGTAGGACGTGAATTTGATGTTACACGTGAAAGAATTAGACAAATTGAAGCAAAAGCTTTAAGAAAATTAAGACATCCAAGTAGAAGTAAAAAGTTAAGAGACTATATGGAATAATATAGAAGAAAAGGTTAGAAAATAATTTAATTCTTTTTCAATTAGATTTGTACTTAGGAAAGGAATGGTTATAAAGATGTACCAAATAGAACAATTTATTGAAAATATAACATCAGTTCAAATAATAGATATAATAATTGCAGTATTAATTATATTATTTTTTAGAATTTTTAGTTCAACTTTATCATATATCATTATTAGAATGTTTAAATTTAAAACTAGAAATTCAAAAAGAATAAAAGAAAGTGCTTTTTACAAGCCATTAAGAATATTTTTTGTTATTTTAGGATTTTATATAGCAGTACTATTTTTAGAGCAACCTCTTAATCTTAGTGAAAAAACAATGAATATAGTAACAAAAATATTTGAAATAATAAGTGTCATTTCATTTGCAAAAGGATTAGCAGAAAGTCTTACTATGCAATCACCTTTTGTAAAAAAAATCAAGCAAAGGCTAGATAAAAATGATGATGACACTATGTTCGAATTTATCTTAAAAATATTAAGAGCAATTATTTATATAATTGCAGGATTTATAGTAATAACATTGTTAGGAATTAATCTAAATGGGCTTGTTGCTGGATTAGGAATAGGTGGAGTTATTGTAACACTTGCAGCACAAGATACTGCTAAAAACTTATTTGGTGGATTAGTAATATTTTTAGACAAGCCATTTAGTGTTGGTGATTGGATTCAAATGGATACGTATGAAGGAACAGTAGAAGATATAACTTTTAGAAGTACAAGAGTAAGAACATTTGAAAATTCAATAGTCAACATACCAAATTCTATTATATCAAATTCATCAATTATTAATTGGAGTAAAATGGAAAAAAGAAGATATAAAACTAATTTGTGTATACAAATAGATACTCCATTAGAAAAACTAGAAAAATTTAAAGCTAGAGTAGAAGAAATGTTGCAAGGAAGAGAAGCTATTGTTGATGATTCTATTATTGTAAAATTTGATGAAATAAAAGATAACGGAATTAATGTTCTAATATGTAGTTTTACAGATTCAGTAGACTATACAAGTTACATAGCAGAAAAGGAAAATATTAATTATAAAATTATGAAAATTTTAAGAGAAGAGCAGATAGAACTAGCTTATGACACAAAAACAGTGTATGTAAAAAACTAAAAAAGGTGGAATAAAATGACTGATAAAATAATGAAATTTTTAGCATATGATGGAAAAGTTTCAGTCATATGTGCTAATACAACAGAAATGATAGAAAATGCAAGAAAAATACATGATTTAAGTCCAGTAGCAACAGCAGCTTTAGGTAGAGTAATAACAATGGCATCAATTATGGGAGTAGAAATGAAAAACTCACATGATAAACTAACTTTACAAATAAAGGGAAATGGACCATTAGGAATGATGGTAGCAGTAGCAAATAATTTTCCAAGAGTAAAAGCGTTTGTTGCAAATCCACATGTAGATTTACCATTAAATGATATGGGAAAACTGGATGTAGGAAATGCAGTAGGAATAGAAGGATATATTAATGTTATAAAAGATATTGGAATGAAAGAACCATATATAGGAATTTCTCCATTAGTATCAGGAGAAATTGCAGAAGATTTTGCAAACTATTTTATGAATTCAGAGCAGAGAGAGTCTGCAGTAGCATTAGGAGTGTTAGTAGATAAAAATGGAGTAAAATCAAGTGGAGGATATCTAATACAATTAATGCCAGGAAGCAGTGAAGAAGAAATTTCTAAAATAGAACAATCAATTTTCAAAGCAGGGGCAATATCTAAAATGTTAGACCAAGAATTAAGTTTAGAAGAAATAGCAAAAAAAATTACAGGTGATGAAAATATAGAAATTGTAGAAGAAAATATAACGCCAATATATGAATGTGATTGTTCAAAAGAACATATGGCAGAAGGACTACTTACAATTGGCAAAGAAGAATTACAAGACATCATAGAAAAAGATGAAAAGGCAGAACTTGTATGTCATTTTTGCAATAAAAAATATGATTTCTCAAAACAAGAATTAGAGACACTATTAAAAAATTTAAACTAGCAAAAAAATTTATTTATAAAAAATGTTAGTTCCTTAATGCAAATAGGGAGCTAATTTTTTATCAATTTAATAAAAAATATTATAAAAAATATTATATATGATATTGTAAAAAAATGTATTAAATGATAAAATATTTTTTGAAATGGGGGTGAAAAAATGGAAGAAAAGAAAAGTATAAAAATAAGTTTAGCTACATTTTTTTTAATTATAGCAATAATATTAATTGTTGTGATGGCATATTTTACGTATAAATTTTATAATGACAAGAAAGTTGCAACTGAAAAAGTATCAACTTTAAACAATCAAATTAGCAATCTTGAAAAAGAAATTAATATTTTAAAGGAAGATAATGCAATTACCACTTCTAGTAATTCTGAAGAAAATGTTAATGTAGAAAAGCAAACTAATAATTCAAGTACAACTTCTAACAATAATAATGCAGAAAGTAAGTATAAAGAATTAACAGAAGATGCTTACAAAAAATTATCAAATAATGAATATTTTATTATTCAAAGTGTTAACCAAAGTGATAATGGAAAGATTACATTAAAAGGAAGAATATATGAAGATGTTGAATTAGGTTCTATTTCAAAAGACGAATATAATTCATTAAAATCTTCAGGTAAGATAACTCTTTTCGGAGAAGAATTTACACTTGGTGAATATGAAGCATATATACCAGGATATTCATTAAAAAATTCAAACGGATATGGTTTCTATGTTACAGATAGTTGCGAATTAGTAGACTTTAACGATACAAACTTTGTAAAAGGAACAGATAAATATTATACTGTTACATTAAATAGTAATGTTAAACTTGAAAGTCCAGATGGAACAGAAGAAACATTAACAGCTTCATCAATTCAAACTATGAGTGATAATGAATACATAAATACACAAAATATATACACACTAAATTTCAGTAATGGAAGTGTTTCCAAAGTAATATATGGAATTTAAGAGATAGGAGAAACATAAATGGAAAAGGAAGTTTTAATTTTCGGACACAAAAGTCCAGACACAGATAGTATATGTTCAAGCATGGTAGAAGAATTATTAGATAGAAAAAATGGATGGAATTGTACAAAAGCAGTAAGATTAGGAAATGTAAATAAAGAAACACAATATGTTTTAGATTATTTAGGAATAGAAGCTCCTGAATTAATTGAAAAAGTAGAAGAAGGACAACAAGTAATATTAGTTGATCATAACGATTTTGAACAAAGTGTTGATGGAATAGAAAATGCTCAAATATTATGTGTTACAGACCATCATAGAATTGGAAATTTCAGAACAGCAGAGCCTTTATATTATACGGCTAAACCATATGGATGTACATCAACAATTCTTTTTGAAGAATTTAAAAGTTTTGGACATAAAATAGAAAAGAAAGAAGCTGTATTAATGGCAAGTGCTATTATATCAGACACTTTATTACTAAAATCACCAACAACTACTGAACATGACAAAAAAGCTTTAGAAGAATTAGCAAAAATAGCAGAAATTGATATTAATACATATGGATTAGAAATGTTAAAAGCAGGAACAGATTTAGACGATTTTACAGCAGAGGAACTAGTAAATTTAGATGCAAAGAAACTAGATAAAGACGGAAAAAAATTTGTAATTGCACAAGTAAATACAGTAGATATTCCAGATGTATTAAAAAGACAAGAAGAACTAGAAAATGCAATGAAAGCTGAAATGCAAAAAAACGGATTAGAATTAATGGTTTTAGCAATTACAGACATTTTAAATAGTAATTCAGAGATTATAGCATTAGGAGAAAATGCAAATGAGGTTATTCAAAAAGCATTTGATAAGAAGTTAGAAAATAACAGAGCATTTTTAGAAGGAGTTGTTTCAAGAAAGAAACAATTATTACCTAATATAGATAAAAATATTTAAATATGTTAAAAGTGTCAAAAGGATGGTTCTTTTTGACACTTTTTTATAAGTCTTTTATTCAATTCTAAGTTACAAATTTATTTAATTCTTCGGCTACGCTACATTATAAACAAATTATAAAATTACCAAATAGGCCCCTCTCAAAGCAAGTTTGAGATTCTCCCATTTGGTAATTAAATAATTTGTAATATAATTTCACTAGCATTCATAATTAAATAAATTTGTAACTTAGAATTGAATTTTAATTATTATAAACTATAGTTGTGTCAAAAAGACCCATTCCTTTTGACACAGTTAGTAATTATATTCCAAACTTCATCTTTATATATTTTTCTTTCTGAAGAAAATGGAAGTGTTGTTATATCTCCTATAGGATTAATGTTTTTTTGTAGCTCTTTTACTGCATCGTCAACTTTTGTAATTGCAATTTTGTCTGCTTTGTTTGCTAATATAATAAATGGTAGTCCAGATGATATTACATAGTTATACATTAGTTTGTCATTTTCAGTAGGCTTATGTCTTATATCTACTAAAAATATAATTAATGAAATTTCTTTACGATGGAATAGATAGTCTTCAATAAATTTACCTACCTGTTCTTGTTCTTTTTTTGACATTTTACTGTAGCCATATCCTGGTAAATCAACAAAATAGAATGTATCATCTATATTATAAAAGTTGATTTGGCGTGTTTTTCCTGGTTCACTACTTGTTCTAGCTAATTTTTTTCGATTAATCATAGTATTAATAAAACTTGATTTGCCAACATTTGACTTTCCTACTAAAACAATTTCAGGTAATTCATTTTTAGGATATTGTTTTGGACTTACTGCTGAAATTTCAAATTGTGGATTTTTTACTAGCATAATTAGATTTCATTCCCTTCTTTTATTTCTTTTTGCCTAAATTATTAATTATTATTGGGATATAATATTTTTATATTTAAAATATCATTTATTTGTATTTGCTATTTTATCTTTCTAGTTCATTACTTAAGTACATATTAATTAATTTTTCTATATTACCAATTTTATGATTTAAGGAATCAGATATATCTCTTAAGTCAACACTATGAGGGTCATAAATAAAAGAAGAGATATCTTGAATTGTTCCTGAACATAGTTCTTGAAAGTTTTGTAATTGTATATAAGCAGACAATAATTTGTCCTTATTAATTTTACCAGTTGCAATATAATGATTAACTATATTTAATATTTCTTCTATAGTACACTGAGCGGGAATTAGTTTTGATGCTGCATTATAGCGAATATAATTATTTTTAAAATCATTGTAAAGTACTCTATTCTGTTCAGTGTTAATATATTTAGAATCGAATTTAATTATATGAAGATGTTTTAAAGAATATAGAGTAGACAATGGTTGGGCAATACGACTTATAATAGGTATTTGTGATGGCTTTGAAAAAAATTTTTCAACTGATTCACAATCTTCTGATGTCATATAAACTATTTTTGTAAGAGTATTATTTTCCTTTATAGCAGTATACATAGTGGTAGGAGTATAAATATATATATTAGAAGATCCTTCTTTTAAACTTTCTTCTTCATATAATACAGCCAATTTGTTATCGCCAAATTTGCGATATAAACCAGTAGAACCACCATCATAGAAACAATATTCTTGTAAAATTTTATTGTCTTGATGAGAGAAAACGTCTAGATTAAGAAGATTAGAAGAGCTTGATTTATTATTGTCTACAGCATCATTTGTATTTTCTTCATTTCCAATACCATTAGCTTCTTCTAATGAACAAAAAACTTCATCCTCATCCAAGACATAAAAACTATATGGATTGCTATTATTTAAATTTTTCATATTTCAACATCCTTTTTTAAAAATTTTTTTATTTTATAATTTATAAATTACAACTTGTTTAGCTGTGTTTTATAAATAATATTTATCTAGTTTTATTTATAGTTATTTTTTCTAAGCCTCCCATATAAGGTCTTAAAACTTCAGGTATAATTACACTTCCATCTGGTTGATAATTGTTTTCAATTATAGAAATTAACATACGAGGAGGTGCAACCACAGTATTATTTAAAGTATGAGCAAAATAATTGCCATTTTCTCCTTTTATTCTAATACCTAATCTTCTTGCTTGAGCATCTGTTAAGTTAGAACAGCTACCAACTTCAAAATATTTTTGTTGTCTAGGTGACCATGCTTCTACATCACAAGATTTTGCTTTTAAATCTGCTAAATCTCCTGAACAACATTCTAATGTTCTAACAGGTATATTCATACTTCTAAAAAATTCTACTGTATATGACCACATTTTATTGTACCATTCCCATGAATCTTCAGGTTCACAAACTATAATCATTTCTTGTTTTTCAAATTGATGTATTCTATATACACCACGTTCTTCAATACCATGTGCACCTTTTTCTTTTCTAAAACATGGAGAATAAGATGTCATAGCGTAAGGCATGTCCTCTTTTTTTAGGATTTGGCCTTTAAATTTTCCAATCATAGAGTGTTCGCTAGTTCCAATTAAATATAAATCTTCACCTTCAATTTTATACATCATAGCGTCCATTTCTTCAAAACTCATAACACCTGTTACAACATCACTACGAATCATATAAGGTGGTATACAGTAAGTAAAGCCTTTATTAATCATAAAATCTCTTGCATAAGTTAGCACAGCAGAGTGTAATCTTGCAACATCTCCCATTAGATAATAGAAACCTTGTCCAGCAACTCTTCTTGCACTATCTAAATCAAGACCACCTAAAGATTCTAAAATTTCACCATGAAATGGAATTTCATAGTTAGGGACAATTGGTTCTCCAAATTTTTCTATTTCTACATTTTCACTATCATCTTTTCCAATTGGAACAGATTCATGAATTATATTAGGTATTTTCATCATTTTTTCAGTAATTTCTTCAGCGTATTTTGTTTCCAATGTTTCGTTTTCATTTAGTTGTTCATTAATTTTAGAAACTTGTTCTTTAACTTTTTCTGCTTCTTCTTTTTTACCAGCTTTCATAAGTTCACCTATTTGTGAGCTTAAAGATTTTCTTTGATTTCTTAAATTATCACCATTTAATTTACATTCTCTATTTTTTTTGTCTAATTCAATAATCTCATCAACTAAAATAAGTTTGTGATTTTGAAACTTTTTTTTGATATTTTCTTTTACTATATCAGGATTCTCTCTTAAAAATTTAATGTCAATCATATATTGTACCTCCATGTTTGTATTTTTATTAATTAATATATATTTAGTTCTTATTATAATGTATGGCTGTTTGTCTTTTAAAATTTATATTTTACTATTTTTCAATATATTTTCTATTATATAATATTTTTGATTTAATTACAAGAAATTTATATCAATTTAGATAATTTAGATAATTATATACAATATTAAAAAAATATATAAAAATTATCTTTTCATTTTATAAAAATTATGTTATATTATAAAAAAAAGAAAGGGGAAAAGTAATGGAAAATAATGAAGAAAACAAAAAAGAAGTAGCTGAAATAGAAGAAACAGAAGAAATTAAAGAAGAACAAGTAGAAACAAAACCAGAAGAAACTAAAACAGAGAATGCAGAAACAGAGAAAAACGAAGAGACAGAATCAGAAAAAGTAGAATCAGAAGAAGCGGAAACAGAAAAAATTGAAGAGGTTAAAGAAGAGCAAGAGGAAATAAAGCAAGAAGAAATTAAAATGGAAGAAGCAGAAGTAGAGAAAACTGAAGAAACAGAAAAAGTAGAATCAGAAGAAACGGAATCAGAAAAAATTGAAGAAGTTAAAGAAGAACAAGTAGAAACAAAACCAGAAGAAACTAAAACAGAAAAAGCAGAACCAAACAAAGTAACAGCAACAAAAAAAGATATAACTAATAAAAAAGAAAAATCTAAAGACAAAAAGAAAAATAAAAAAGCTAATAATAAACAAGCAACAAAAAAGACAGGCAATAAAAAAATGAACCCAATAGCTATTATTATAGCAATAATAGTAATCATTGTTGTTGGATATTTCTTATCACTAAATATTGTTAAAAACAGTGCTATAAAAGAAGTAAAAACAGTGTTTGATGCAATGAAAGCAGGAGATGAAGAAACTCTAAGAAAATATTTAAATGAAGGCGAAGAACAAGAAAATACTGAAGGCAATAATGACGAAACTAGCAAAGAAATGGCAAAAATAATGTTAAGTAATATGGAATATAATATTATCTCAACAAAAAATACTTTAAATACATGTACTATGAAATTAAATGTAAGTAATAAAAATTTAGAAAAAGTATTTAGTAATTATATGCAAAAAGTATTTTCACTAGCATTTTCAAAAGAATTTACAGAAGCATCAGAAGATCAGATGAATACAAAAATGAAAGATATATTCCAAGAACAATATAATTCAGAGAGTATTGAAACAGTTTCAAATGAAATTACAATTACAATGAAAAAAGCAAAAGGAAAATGGCAAATGGAAGCAGAAAGCCAAGAAATTATTAATGCTATTTTACCAGGATATGAATCTATTATAAATTCTTTGAATTAATAATGTAGATAGTTATAAAAATAAAAAAACCAGGGTAAACTATAGACTAAAGGAGAACACTATGTTAGCACAGTTAATAAAATTTATAGTTTATACTGGTTTTATTGTATTAATTTCAAAATACATACTAGTTAAATATTTGAGAAAATTAGCAGAAAGTTTAAATCTAAGACCAAAAATAATAGGAGACATTGCTGGATATGCAACTTCAATGCCAGAATTATTAACAATAGGAGCATCAGCATTTAGTGGATTAATGGGAGCGAGCACATTTAATATATTAAGTTCTAATGTAATAAATACAATACAATATATAACATCAATAATTTTGAATAAAAATCAAAAATCATTAAAAAACAAGGCAATTAAAGTAGATATTATATTAGTGTCAGCTACTATTTTAATTCCAATATTGTTACTATTTTTTAATATCGAAATAGAAATTAAAATTATTCCTATTTTTATAATTTTATATTTATTATTTAGATTTTTAAATAATAATGTGCATAAATTATATTTAAATAAAGAAGATAAAATTATAGAAGAAAAAATAAAAAAGGAAGAAAAATGGGAAAGAAATAATAAAAAGAAAACAATAAAATATATTTTAATATTAATAATAACAGGAATTTTACTATTTATTATTGGCAATAAATTAGGCACTACTCTAGAAAATTTGTGCAATCATTTTAATATTTCACAAATAATTATAGGTATATTATTAGGTTTTATTACCAGCATACCAGAACTTATTACTTTTTTTGAATCACAAAAACACTATAAAAAACAAAAAGTAGATGATATTATGGGTGTAGTAGAAGCTACAAATAATTTACTTACATCTAATATAGTAAATATTTTTATTATTCAGTCAATAGGAATTATTATATATTCACTAAATTGAAAAAAGTAAAAAATCAGTAAAAAATAAAAACAAAATAAAGACCTATGCAATAAAATGATAAAAAATGCTTGACAAAGTATGCTAAACAGTATTATAATAATATCTGTTACAAGAAGAAGTCAAAGCTTCTCACCTTATCTAAAAAGAAAAAGGTTAGAAATTCAATAACTTAGCATATCTTTGCTATTTTTATATTGACAATTGACTTGTAACAAAAGTCAATTTTTTTTATTGGAGGTGTTTTATATAAAACAAGAATTACCAACGAATAGGCAAATAAGAGCGAAAGAAGTTCAATTAATAGGAGAAAACGGTGAAAAGGCAGGAGTAGTATCATTTGAAGAAGCAATTGAACAAGCAGAAGAAAAAAACTTAGATTTAGTTTTAGTTTCTCCAAATGTAAATCCACCAGTTTGCAAAATCATGAATTATGGAAAATACAAATTTGAACAAGCTAAAAAAGAAAAAGAAGCAAAGAAAAAGCAAAAAGTATTAGAAATAAAAGAAATAAGAGTTACTCCTAACATAGAAGAACATGACTTTAGTTTCAAAGCTAAAAATGCAAGAAAATTTTTAGAAGAAGGAAACAAAGTAAAAATAACAGTAAGATTTAGAGGAAGAGAAGTAAATAACTCAAAAGCAGGAGAAGCTGTTTTAGACAAATTTATACAAGAACTAGAAGAAGTTTCAACAGTAGAAAAACAACCTAAATTAGAAGGTAGAAACATGTTTACAATTTTAGCAAAGAAAAATGCTTAAATTAAATATAAACAATTATAAAGAAACGAAAGGAGCGATGGCATATGCCAAAATTAAAAACAAATAGAGCAGCTAATAAAAGATATGGTTTAACAGCAACAGGAAAAGTAAAAAGAACAAAATCAAATAGAAGACATTTATTAGCAAATAAAACAAAAAGACAAAAAAAATCAGGAAAAATTCAAGATGGATATGCAGATAAAACATGCGTAAAAACAATTAAAAAATTATTACCATATGGTGGATAAAACTGAAAAAGGAAGGTGAAAATAAAATGGCAAGAGTAAAAACAGCAAGAACAACAAGAGCAAGACACAAAAAAATATTAAAACAAGCAAAAGGATATTATGGTGCAAAACACTATAGATTTAGAAATGCAAACCAAGCAGTAATGAAATCTTTATCATATGCATATGTAGGAAGAAAAGATAAAAAAAGTAATTTTAGAAAATTATGGATAGCAAGAATTAATGCAGCAGCAAGAATGAATGGTACTACATACAGTAAAATGATATCAGGATTAAAAAAAGCTAATGTTACAATAAACAGAAAAATGTTAGCAGAAATAGCTGTATCAGATCCAAAAGCTTTCACAGAAATAGCTGAAATTGCAAAAAAAGCATAAAAAATGTTTAATGATGACTAAGGGGACGTGCCTCTTGGTCATTTTTTAGAACTAATGATTATTGACACAATCAAAAACGAAAGTGACCAAGAGACGAATTGTCCTGGTCACTTAAATATTTATTGTTTTTTCATTTTTGGTTTTGAAATAAGTGATGCTAAATATCCGAAAGAAAACAGCAGCGGCAATACCGCCAGCAGAGGCTTTAACACCACCTGTGAATGCTCCAACCAATCCACTTTGTTGAACACTTTCAATAGCACCTTTTGCTAAATTATATCCAAATCCCGTAAGAGGAACGGTAGCGCCAGCACCAGCAAAATCTACTAAATATTGATATATTCCTAAGCCACCCAAGACAGCACCAGTAGTTACAAAAATAACCAATATTCTGGCAGGTGTTAACTTTGTTTTATCAATTAATATTTGACCAATAATACAAATAATTCCACCAGTTACGAAACATCTTAACAACATCATCCAATCAAAAACATTTGCCCAATTAATATTCATAAAACTTCTCCTTTCATCTGAAATTAGGTAAGATTAGGGGACACTTGTTACAATCTCTTTAAATAAAAAATAAGAGATATTTGCTAACTTATATTAAGATTAATTTTATAAGAATTGCCCCTAAATCTTTCTAAAGTTCTATACTGATTGCATGTGCTATTCCAGGTATAGATTCTCCTTGCTGAGAACTAGTAGAATTCATTAAAGCTCCAGTAGCAATTAATAGAATTTTCTTTATTTTTTTATCTTTCAATTGCTTAAAAAAGTACCCAGAGAAAACTGTACCACAACAAGCACAACCACTTCCACCAGAATGAGTGTCTTGTGCATTCTTATCAAAAATTAGAACACCACAATCATTATAATTTGATTTAATATTATATCCTTGAGATTTGGCTATATCAATAGCGATTTCTTTACCTATATGACCTAAATCTCCACTGATAATTGCATCATAATAGCTAGGATTTCTACCTGTATCTAAAAAATGAGCTACTAAAGTATCTGCAAAAGCAGGAGCCATTGCAGCGCCCATATTATTGGCATCTTTAATTCCCATATCCACAATTTTGCCAGGTGTAATGTGAGTGATATAAGGTCCTTGACCGTTTTTTGATACAATAGCTGCTCCACTACCAGTAACAGTCCACTGGCTTGTAGGTGGTCTCTGATTTCCAAGTTCTAATGGAAATCTAAACTGTTTTTCAGCACTACAAAAATGACTAGAAGTAGCACATAAAACATTTTCTGCAAAGCCTTCTACAGCTATTGCTCCTAAGCTTAAAGACTCAACGAAAGTAGAACAAGCACCAAAAACTCCAAAAAAAGGAATGCTAAGTTCTCTTAAGCCAAAGCTAGATGAAATACATTGATTTAATAAATCACCAGCAAACATACAGTCTATTTCATCAGCAGGAATTCCGGACTTATTAATAACAGTATTTACAGTTTCTTTTATAATTTTACTTTCAGCTTTTTCCCAGGTCTTCTCTCCCCAAAATTCATCATCTAAAGTTTGGTCAAAGTATTTAGAAAGAGGTCCGTTTAGCTTCTTTAGGGCCAACAATACTTGCACATTCAACAATAGATGGAGGAGTATTAAATCTAATTGTTTGCTTTCCCAATTTTTCCAAAAAATCATCTCCTAACACGTTAAAAAATTTTTACATTAAATTTTGAAATTCTTAAACTTTTTAAATTCGTAAATTATCTTAATTTTAAAAATATAAATGATTTTTTAAACTAAAGTAATACTTTGTGTATTAAAAATTAGATAAATAATACCTACAAGAATAGAAGCAGAAATTCCAAAAACAAGAACAGGACCAGCTACTGTAAACATTTTACCTCCAACGCCCATAACATATCCTTCAGATTTATATTCCATAGCAGGAGATACAATAGAATTTGCAAAACCAGTAATTGGAATTAAAGAACCCGCACCTGCAAATTTCCCAATTTTATTAAATAAATTCAAGCCTGTCAAAAAAGCAGAAATCCCAATTAATAAAATGGAAACAATTGTACCAGAAGTTTGCGTATCAAATCCTCGTTCTTTACATATATTAAGTATAATCTGACCAATTGAACAAATTAAGCCACCAACCCAAAATGCATTAAAGCAATTTTTTAAAATTGGAGAATTAGGTGACTTTTTATCCACATATTCTTGATAAGTTTGTTTTGTTTCTAAAGGATTCATAAACTCACCTCCTATTGATTATCATTGCGATTTAAATCTATTGAAAAACTTAAATCTAAATCAACAAAATATTCTGAAATTTTATCTCCATCAATTGTAGCTCTCTGATCTAAAATTTTTACTTCTGATAAATAATCAATTGTTTTAGAAGCTTCAGAAATAGCTTTTACAATAGCATCTTTCCATGAAACAGTTGAATTACCAGTAATAATTAAATGTTTTTTAATATCCATAGTAAACCTCCAAAAATATTTTATAGCTATCATTTCCGAAATTTAGAAAAAATATACAAAATTAGTAGAAAAAATTTTAAAAAAAGTATATAATTTTAAAAAGTTTCCAAGGAGGAATATTATGGTTGATAAAACAAGAGAAATAGCCTTAAAGGTTTTATATAAGATAGATATTGAAGAAGCTTATTCTAATATCATTTTAGATGACATGCTAAACAAAAATAGAAATATCCTAGAAGATAGAGATATTGGCTTAATTTCCGAAATTGTATACGGCGTAACTACTTGGAAATTAACTTTAGATGAAATTATTACAAAGTATTCTAATATTAAATTAAAAAAAATATCTCCTTGGATTTTGAACATTTTAAGAATGGGAATTTATCAAATTATTTTTTTAGACAAAATTCCTAAATCAGCAGCAGTTAATGAGAGCGTTAATTTAGCAAAAAGATATGGACATAGAAGTAGTTCTAATTTTGTTAATGCTATTTTAAGAAAAGTGGACAAGATTGATTATGAAAAATTATTTGAAATTGAAAATGATGTTGAAAGAATTTCAAAAGTTACATCTATGCCTGTTTGGATTATTAATGAGTTATTTAATGAAGGATTAGAAAACAAAACAGTAGAGGAAATTTGTAAAAATTCAAATAAAAAACCTAAATTGTCCATTAGAGCAAATACATTAAAAACTAATGTAGAAGAACTTAAGAACAATTTACAAGAAAGAAATATTGATGTTAAAGACGGTTTATTAAAAGACTTTTTAATAATTGATAAAATTAAAAATATAGAAAATCTTGATTTATTTAAAAAAGGAATGTTTACTATACAAGATGAAGCAGCAGGACTAATTCCATTAATTCTTAATCCTAAAAAAGGAGAAACTATACTTGATGCTTGTAGTGCCCCAGGAGGAAAGACTACATACATGGCAGAAATAATGCGAAATCAGGGTGAAATAGAAGCCTGGGACATCCATAAACATAGAATTAATTTAGTAGAACAAACAGCGAAAAGATTAGGAATTTCAATTATTAAAACAAATGTAAATGATGCAACAAAGATGAAACAAAATTGCATAGAAAAGTATGACAAAATATTGTTAGATGTACCATGCTTAGGTATAGGAGTCTTAAAAAGGAAACCAGATATAAAATGGAAAAGAAATAAACAAGACATAGAACAAATAAATAAAATACAAAAACAAATTTTAGAAAATTGTGCAAAATATTTAAAAAAAGGAGGAGAGATAGTATACTCAACATGTAGTATATTAAAGGAAGAAAATGAAGATGTAATAAATGAATTTTTAAATAAAAATTCTAAATTTGAATTAGAAAAAATACAACTAAAAGAAGAAAATTACTTTAAAAAATATATAAAAAATGAAACATTTTTAGAAGTTTATCAAAACGAAGAAACAGATGGATTTTTTATTGCGAAAATACGAAAAAGTAAATAAACAATAAAATATTACAGATTAATTACATGTTTATTACAATTACGTTAAATATATTGACCTTTTAACAATTTAAAAATAGAATATAAATATATTTTTGATGGAATTACAAAAATAAAAGAAAAAAATAGAATAATATAAAATTTATTCAAGTATTATTTTGTCGAAGAATGTAAATGATAAATATATAACAAGAAAAAGGAGTAAAAAATGTCAAATTGTTTAGGTTTATATATAGAAGAAAACTTAATTAAATATGCAAAAGTTTCTAAAGAACATGACACCATAAAGGTAGAGACATTTGGCGTAATGTTTTATGAGAAAATATCTGAAGCAATTAAACAAATAATAGAAGAAACATACAGCCAAAAAACTCCTATTAGTATTAACATATCTGAAGAAATGTATAATTATTTTGATATGTATGCATTATTAACTAAAAAAGATTTACAAAAAGCAATTGCAACAGAATTTGAATCTTATTGTAGTGAAAAAGGATTCAACCCAAATGTATTTGAAACAAGATATGCAGTTGTTGACAATCAACTAGACAAAGACAGAATTAAAATTATACACGTAGCAGAAAATAAAATTGAATTAAACAAAAGAGTACAACAAATATCTGGATATAGACTAAGCAATGTAACACCTATTTCTATGGCAATTCCAAATTTGATAGACGCCGAAGCAAATGATAATTGTTTAATTGTAAATATAGAAGACAAAACAACAATAACAACAATCTTAGATGATAAAATTTCAAAAGTAGATATATTAGATGAAGGAAGTACAGACTTTTTAACAAAAATTAATTTAAAAGAAAATTCATATGCAAAATCATATGAAGTATGCAAAAACACAACAATATACACTTCAGAAGGTAAAGAATTACAAGATGAAGACACAAGCTATTTAGAAGACATCATGCCAACATTATTTGAAATTGTAAGTAAAACAAAAAATATATTAAATGAAAACTTAGATAAAATTAAAAAAGTTTATATAACAGGAACAGGAGCATTAATTAATAATGCAGACTTATATTTTCAAGAATATTTACCAGAAGTTGATTGCGAAATATTAAAACCATATTTTGTACAAAAAACAAGAGATGTAAGCATAAAAGATTACATTGAAGTAAATTCCGCTATAGCATTAGGATTGATGGGAGTAGGAGAAGGAATCGAAGGAATGAACTTTAAAAAAGCCACTTTAGCAGATCAATTGCCAGATTGGCTAAAAATAGAAGTTAGTCCAAATAGTAAAAATAGTGGAAAAGGAAGTAAATCGAAATTAATTTCATGGGATTTGGGACAAAAATTAGACAAAGTAGAAACAAATCTACTTAGAACATGTGCAGGATTATTACTATTAGTATTAATTTATAGTGGATTTTCTATGCTACTGTCAAACCAAATGGACAAAAAGCAAAAAGAAATTCAAGAATCAATAAAAAACACTAATCAGCAAATAAGCCTTGTAAATGATGACAATGAAAAAATTAAAACAAAAACAAATGAATATGCTAGTCTTATAAAGAGCATAGAAGATGCTAATAGTAAACTAGCAGAAAGAAATAAAAGCAGAAATGCAATACCAAATTTACTAAATCAAATTATGACTATTATACCTGAAACTGTTCAATTAACTTCAATAGAAAATACAAGTGATACACATATTATTATTAATGCACAATCTAATAAATATGAACAATTAGGATATTTAAAAGCAAAAATAAAAACAGATGTTATTTTAACAAATGTAATATCAACAGCAGGACAAAAAGAAAATGATGTTGTTACAGTAAAAATAGAAGGAGATTTGCCATGAAAAAATTATTAATTTCAATTTTAATTGCATTATTAATTGCACTTTCTATTTTTATAGGATGGAATGGATTAAAAATAGGAAATCTAGAAATTTTAGGACTAAAAGGAATTAAAGAAAAAAATGATAACTTAGACACACAAGTAGAAAAAGCAACAAGATTAGCAAGTGTAGACTATAAAAAAGCAACATCAGAAGTGCAAGAAAATATAAAACAAATGAAAGAACAAAAGAAAAATTATGAAGATATGACAATTTTAAATACTGACTCAGATGGAGCAACTGCTACACAAATACAAAAATATGAAATTGAAACATTATGGGTAAAACTTGGAAATTATGCAACAAGCGAAGGTGCTACTATAAAAATAGATTTAACTAAAGGATCTAATACAACACAAGAAACTTACAATTTAAACTTTACAGTTAATGGAAGATATATATCTATAACAGATTTTATATCTGATATAGAAAATGATTCAACATTAGGATTTAAAATAGAAAACTTTAAAATGTATCCAAATGCAGATAATGAAGATAATGTAAATAATCTACAAGCAACATTCACATGTAAAGATATAGCAATAGTAGATGTGGATACAACAGTTTCTACAACACAAACTAGTACAAGTTCAACAGACACAACAAATACAACCAATAGTAACACAACAAATAGTAATACAACAAGTACAGCAACAAATGCTACAAACACAACAAGTGCAAAAAGCTCTGCAAATACAACAAATAGTGCTAATACAAATTCAGCACAATAATAAAAAGGAGTTAAGATATGGCTAAAACAATTATAAAAGAAATTATAATAATGTTGTTACTATGTTTAGCAATAATTATAGTATTAGGACTTTTACTATATGATTATGTTCCAATGTCAAAAGTTGTACCAGACCCAGTTTCATATACAACACCTGAAGATGTAAAACAGGAACTAATTGAAGCTGGAAATGTTGATGAAGATGAAGTAATAATGACATATGAAGTAGATTCAACAGATTTAAATAACTATAAAAACATTAAGAACTACAAACCAGGAAAAGCAAATCCATTTTCATCATATGAAACAACAGCGACAAATACAACAACAAATTCAAGTTCTGGAACAAGTTCTAATTCAACAGAAAGTCAAAGTACAGCAGGAAAAGACAATAGTACAACATCAAATGCAAATAATTCAAATACGGTTTCTAGTGAAGAAGATGAGGATACATCAGAAGGAGGACATTTCTTCCAAAATAAAGGAACTAAATAAGTTAATTAGTTATTACCGTTAGATTTATAAATAAATCTAAGACAAATAAAAATACAAAAGAAAGGAGGAAACTTAAGATGAAAAATGAAAAAGGTATCACATTAATAGCTTTAGTTATCACTATAATTGTATTATTAATATTAGCAGGTATTTCAATTGCTATGATATCAGGTGAAGATGGAATTTTAGGTAGAGCAAAAAGTGCTTCTGTAGAAAGTAAATTAGCAGAAGATAAAGAAGCAGCTATAATGGACTTAAATGCAGCATATACTGCATATATGGAAGAAAAGTTTGTAAATGATAATACATCTTACAACAACTTCGTTGAATTTGTTAACAATGAGAATGGAACTTACTTGAAAGATTCAAACCATTATACGTTTACTAATACAAATGCTACTTTTACTACAAAAAACCCAGGTAAAAATGGCAATACTCAGAGTGCTACTGTTCAAGAAAACGGTGGTGTAAGTGAGTGGACGGATTCTGCTAAGTAAAGTTAATCATAAAATACAAAAAACAACTATAAAGGCATATGCATCTTAAATGTATATGCCTACAATTATAATAAAGGAAGAAAAAATGGACATATTATTATACATATTAATATTTATAATAGGAACACTCTTTGGAAGTTTCTATACACTAGCAGTATACAGAATTCCAAAAAGACAAGATATAACGCACACACACTCATATTGCCCTAATTGTAATCACAAATTAGGAATACTAGATTTAGTTCCAATATTCAGTTATATATTTCTAGGTGGAAAATGCAGATATTGTAAACAAAAAATAAGACCAAGATATTTAATATTAGAAATTTTATCAGGTATACTGTTTTTATTAATGGCAATATTTATGAACCTAAAAATGGAACAGTTAGAAATGATAAAAATTGCTCAATTCTGTTTTATGGTACTATATATAACATTTATTATACTTATATGTGGTATTGATAAAGAAACGAAGAAAATGGACAAATTAGTATTAATTTATGGTGTAGTTATATCAATAATATATATGATATATCTATGCATAGTAGAAAAAGCTAATATATATAGATATGTAATATATTCAATTATATATGTAATCCTATTAACAATATATAGAATAATATTGAAGAAAAATTTAAAAAATAGTTATGTAGTTGAAATACTATTAATGGTTATTACAATGGTAGTATTTACTGGTGAATACATAACTGCAATTTCTATAAATTATGCACTTTTAGTAATAGCTATTTATTTGCTAATAAAGAAAATAAAAACAAAAGATGAAAAACAGAAAGAAGATAATATACAAAATAAAATACCAATTGGTTTTTATTTAGGAATATCAAATTTAATTTGGACAGTATTTTTATTCTTTTATAATTATATATCATAAGGAGAGTTATATGAAAATAAAAAGCGAATCAGGAATTACAGGAATTGATATTTCAATATCAATAATTATAATATTTATTTTTGTATCTATAATAGCTACACTATCATTTCAAATAAACAATACAGCAAAATCATTAGAAAGAAGAGGAGAAGCAATAGGAATAGCCATTCAAGAAATAGAACAAATAAAAAACAAAGGATTTGAAAACTATCAAGGATTAAATAGCCAAAGTACAAAAGATAATGAAGGAAACAATTTAAAAAATCAACCAGTAAATGGAAAAGAAGGATATTATAAAACAATTAAAGTACAAGATTATACAGAATTAGAAGGAAATGGGGCAAAAATAGAAGATTTAGTAAAAAAAGTTACATTAACAATAAATTATAAAATTAATGCACAAGAACAATCAGTTGAATTAACTACAATACTTTCAAAGGAGAATTAAAATGAAGACACAAAGAGGAATTACATTGATTTCAGTAGTGATATATGTTATAGGAATGTCGTTAATAGTTGGAATTATGGCAGTTATTACTACAAATTTTTATAAAAATGTAAATGATAACATAAAAACATTAAATCCAATAACTGAATATACAAAATTTAATAGTTATTTTACAAGTGAAGTAAACACAAGTAATATAAAAGTTATTGAATGTAACAATAATATTAATCAAGATAATCCTGAACGGTCAAAATTATATTGTGTTTGATAATGGAGTCCAATATACTTTTATAAAACAAAACAAATCTATATATTATAATAGTGTAAAAATTTGTCGTGGAATAGAAGAATGTACTTTTTCTAAGGGAATAAAGAACGGAAATGATATTGTAACAGTACATTTGGAAATAGAAGGAAAAATATATGAAAATGAATATACTCTGAAAAAATAGTAAATTTAGGTAATTAACAAAAAACACTAAAATGCAACAAAAAATATGTTATAATAAAATAGAATAAATTATACAAAAGAAAGGATACAAATATATGGAAGTTAGAAGAAGACAACCAATAGGTGTTGAATTAGTAAAAAGAGGTATTGTTACTGAGAGCGACATTAATAATGCATTAGAATATCAAAGAGCAAATCCTAGCAAAAAAATTGGAGAAATTCTATATATACAAAAAGCATGTGAACCTAAAAAATTAATAGAGGCAATTGGAGACATATTAGGAACAAAAGGAATTTTACTAACAGAAGATACTGTTAAAATTACAATAACTGATTATATTTCAGTTGATATTGCTAAAAAGAATAAAGCCATTCCATTTGAAGTTTCACAAGGTAAGATAAAAGTATGTTTCCCAACAACATCAAATGATAAAAATATGAATTCAGTTAGAATGCTTTTGTTAAATAAAGGGCTAGTAATGGAATCTTACATTACATTTGAAAACGATATAAACAAAATGATTAAATCATTAGAAGGAGCACCTATGGATAGCTTAAAATCTGTAGATGCAAGAAATAATACTATAACAGAATTAGTTGATAGTATTATAAAAACAGGAATGGAAAAGAGAGCAAGTGATATTCATATCGAACCGTTAGTAGATAAAGTAAGAGTAAGATACAGAATTGACGGTGCTTTATTTACAGCAACAGATATTCCAAAAGAAAAACAAAGTCAAATTATTGGAAGATTAAAAGCAATTTCAAATATGCATCAAGAAAAACAAGAATCACAAGACGGAAGAATATTGCTTTATGAAGATTATAATATTCGTGTATCTTCACAACCAAATGTAAATGGAGAAAAATTTGTTTTAAGATTATTAAAGAAAAATTCAGATATTAGAACTATATTTGAATTAGGATTTCCATATGACGAAGAATATTTTAAAAAAAGTATTAATAAAAGAAACAGTATGACAATAATTGCAGCACCAACAGGAGAAGGAAAAACAACATCTCTATATAGTATTATAGATTACTTAAATAGACCAGAAATTAACATTACAACAATAGAAGATCCAGTTGAAATAAGAATCGAAGGATTAAACCAAATTGAAACAGATGTAAAAACGTCATTTTCAAGTTCATTAAGAACAGTTTTAAGACAAGACCCAGACATAATATTAGTAGGAGAAATAAGAGATAAAGAAACAGGAGAAATAGCAATTCAAGCTGGACAAACAGGACATTATGTATTGTCTACAATACATACGATTGATAGTATAGAAGTAATAACCAGACTTAGAAAAATGGGAATATCTGATTATGATATTGCAAGTACTTTAGCTACTACTATTTCTCAAAGATTAGTAAGAAGATTATGCCCTCAATGTAAACAAAGAAGAAAGTTTAATGATGAAGAGAAAAAAGTAATGCAAGCAATTGGAGAAAAGTATGGAATTGAATTTGATTTATCAGGAGATACTTTTGAAGCAGTTGGTTGTGATTACTGCCATAAAACAGGATATTATGAAAGAATAGGTCTATTCGAAGTATTAAACATAACAGATGAAATTAAAGAAGAAATAATGAAGGGAAAATCTAGTATAGAGATTAGAAAAAAAGCCTTAGAAGGCACATATAAACCATTAATCATAGATGGAATTAATAAAGTAATACAAGGTTATACAACTTTAGAAGAATTAAATAGAAAATTAGTTATATATTAAATTTTCAAAATAAGAATTAAAAGCAAAACTAGTTATATATGAATTTTTCAGAGGAGGAGTTTTTGATATGAATGTTGACAAAATATTAGATGAAGCAATAAAATTAGATGCTTCAGACGTACATTTAATATGTGATAATAAACCAATGCTCAGAATAGCAAGAGACTTGGTACCAGTAGAAAATAGTCAAGTTTTAACTATAGATGATATGAATGAAATTTATGATTATTTGGTAAAAGGAAATATTGATAAAGATGAAATTTTTAATAGAACAAGAAAACTAGATACATCATATCAATATAAAGACATTCGTCTAAGAGTAAATATATCATTATCAAATGATATACCAGTTTGTACATTAAGATTAATAAAAAGTGATTTACCTAAATATGAATCATTAGGAGTACCAGACATTGTAAGAAGAATGACATATCAGTCACAAGGTTTAATTCTTGTAACAGGAAAAACTAACTCAGGTAAAACAACAACATTAAATGCATTAATAAATTATATTAATGAAAACCAAAATAAAAAAATATTAACATTGGAAAACCCAGTAGAATATAAACATCATTCTAAAAAATCACTAATAATTCAAAAAGAAATAGGAAAAGGTAGAGACAGTTTAACATTTAGTGAAGGTGTTCAAAACTCTCTTAGAGAGGATTGCGATATTTTAGTTATAGGAGAAATTCGTGATAAACAAACAATGGAAGCAGCAATTGAAACCGCAGAATCAGGACATTTAGTAATTGGAACTTTACATACAAAATCATGTGCAGAGACAATAGATAGAATGATTAACTTTTATGAAGTAAGAGATCAACCAACAATTAAATATATGCTATCATCACTATTAAAGTTAGTAGTATCTCAAAGATTGTTAAAAGGAACAGATGGAAAATTGGTCTTGGTGCCAGAAGTAATGGTTGTTGATAATATTGTATCTGGTATTATAAGAAAAGAAAAATTAAGTGTTTCAGAAATAGAGGATGCAATTCAAAGTAATGCAGAAAAAGGAAGTATAGGTCTAATTAATTCTTTAGCACAATTATTTGTAGATGACAAAATAACACTAGACCAAGCTAAAGCACAAATAGAAGAGAAAAACTTAGAAGTGCTAAATAGAACTATAATGCAATTAAAAATAAAAAATGGAAGACACTAAAAAATAAGACAAAATAAAGCAAAATGCAAAAATGAAGAATTCTAAAAAGAAAAATTGCTAAAAGCAAGACACTAAATAAAGGAGGACTAATAAATGCCAACATATATGTATAAGGCTGTAACAACAAAAGGTCTTATTGTAAGAAATAAAGTAGAAGCAATAAATAGATTAAGCCTGATTAATTCTTTAAAGAATAATAACCTAACGCCAATTTCCATAGAACAAATATCTTATCATTCTTTAAAACAACAGCCTAAGAAAAAGAAGAATATTTCAGACATACAAGAAATAATGAAAGATATTAATACAACTCAATTAGGAAAAGAGAAAAGAAGAACTTTAAGTACAAAGGAAAAAGTTAATCTTTATTTGGCACAAAACGAAAAGATAACACAAAGAGACTTAGTTATCTTTACTCAAAACTTTTATCTATTAAAAAAGGCTAATTTTAACAATATTCATGCATTAAGTACAATTATTGAAAGTACAGAAAACCTATCATTCAAAGGAGTATTACAAGATATATTAGCAGGTGTGGAAGCTGGAGAAAATATGTATACAACAATGGAATATTACTCTAACATTTTCCCATACATCTATATAAATATGATAAAAGTTGGAGAATTGTCTGGATCCCTTACTAATTCATTAGAACAAGCAGTAAAATACTTGGATGATACAGAAGCTTTAAATAGAAAATTAAAATCAATATTAATACCAAATATGATAACATTTGTGCTTTTAATAGTAATGTTAGTAGTAGGAACATTATTTGCAATTCCTGCAATTCAAAATGTATTTGATGAATTAGGAACAAAAGATAAACTACCAGAAATTACTCTATGGTTTGCAGATTTTATGAATATGTTAATTAAATATTGGTATATACCATTATTTATTATAGCAGCAATAGTAGGTGGAATAATATTTTATATAAATACACCGAGAGGAAAATACAACTTTCACTATTTTAAATATAAAGCGCCAATATTTGGAAAATTAATATTTGCATTAGACTTTTCTAGATTAATGAAAGCAATGTTATTAAATCTAAAAAATGGAATGAGAATTCAAGACGCAATAGAAGTTAGTAAAAACGTAGTACAAAACTATGTAATGCTATCAATTATAGAAACATCAATAAACAACATTTTAATTGGACAATCATGGATAGAACCATTTGAAAAATCTGGACTAACATCACCAATGATGACAGAAATGTTAAAAATAGGAATGCAAACAGACTTAACAGAAATGATGGAAAAATTAGTAGAATATATGGAAATAGATATTGACAATATTATGACAAAGATTATGAAAGCACTACCAGAGGTTGTATATGCAATAGTCGGAGTAGTATTAATATTCTTTGTATTAGTAGTATTAGTACCATGTGTTCAAGTATATATGGGACAATTCTTATTCTCAGCATATTTACCAAGTTAAGTGAAGTGATCAAGGGGACGTACCCCTTGGTCAATTTTTTAACAGAAAGGATTATAAAAATGAAAATAGGTGTTGATATTGGAGGAAGCCATATTGCTGTTGGAGTTATTAACAACAGTGGTGTAATTGTGGAAAAAGTAGAGAAAAGGTTAACTCAAAGTGAAAAAAGAAATATAAAAAAATCTATTGAAGATTATATAACTGAATATGTTAATTTATTTATAGAAAAATATAAAATAGATGAAATGGGAATTGCAATTCCAGGAACTCAAATTGATGGAGTTGCTATTTCCACTGGTAATTTAGGCATAAATAATTACAATATTGTAGAAAGATTAAAAGAAAAAATAAAGTTGCCAATAAAGATAAATAATGATGCAAAATGTGCAGCTATTGCAGAAAACAAATATGGTTGTTTAAAGGGATAT
This sequence comes from uncultured Clostridia bacterium, assembly GCA_947625295.1. GTDB lineage: Bacteria > Bacillota > Clostridia > TANB77 > CAG-508 > CAG-269. The sequence goes on from CANQNU010000007.1 coordinate 29,548, forward strand.
GATAGGAGTATATTTTTAACTTTAGGTACTGGAATTGGAGGTGCAGCTTTTTTAGACAATAAGCTATTAAAAGCTGGAAGTAGACCAGGATATGAATTTGGACATATGGTAATTGATAAAAATGGAATTCCTTGTATGTGTGGAAAAAAAGGATGTTTTGAAAGATATGCATCTATGAAGGTATTTAAAGATAATTTACGAAAAGCTTTAAACTTAGATGAGACAACTAGAGGACAAGATTTATTACAAATTATACAAACTACAAATAAAAATGATAAAAATTATGAAATAATAAAAAATGTTATAAATGAATATATAGAAAATTTAAGTATAGGAATAATGAACTTAATTGAAATATTTGAGCCAGAAGTAATTGGAATAGGAGGAAGTTTCATATATTTTGAAGATGTATTTTTAAAAAAATTACAAAATAAAATAGATGAAGTAAATGCTAAAAAAACTTCAAGAGAAAAAATTATAATAAAAACTGCAATTCTAGGAAATGATGCAGGTATGATTGGAGCTGTATGTTGATATTTATATAAAATTTACTAATATTATAACGTAATAATACTATATAAAAGTAAATGAATTATGTAAAACTATTGCAAAATTGATTGAAATATGATATAAATAATAGTGTAACTTAAAACTCAAGGGTTAAATGCAGAAAGGAGAGTGATTTTTATGTTGAATCACTTTGGTAGAGTATTTTTAATACCTACAACAACTTATGTCACAGAAGGGCGGCCTGGATTATGGGCGAAAGCAATTGATGTAAGGAACGAAAAAACCATAGGGATAATCCGGTACAATGTGGACAAAAATTATTCCGATTCTCTGAAAGCTTTAAGAGCATCTTTTGACGTTGTGGACTTAAATATGATAGATCCAAAAACGGCAGAGGCAGAGAGAATATTGGAAGATTTGGTAACAGCGACAATGACCTGGCCGATAAGAGACAATAATCATTTGTTCTATGATTCAGGCAAGGCTGACGCCAAAGATGTAAGAGTCTATATGACCGTAAAGGTTTATCCGCAGGATCCGGTGGTAATGCAGAATATCAATGTAAAAGTAATAACTACGTTGATGAATCTTGGGGCAGAGCGGTCAGAGGTGCATAATGAAAAATACATTATTTGGCCGACCAAGATTAATGACAGGTATTTCAGCAGGATAATATCTCGCTAGCCACGGGGAGAGTAAGGAATAATATCCTTATAAATCAAAGAACAAAAAATTCCAATGAGAAATCATTGGGATTTTTTGTATAAAAGACTTGCATTTTATTAAAGTTTTGTGTTATAATAAAAAACGTTAAAAAACACACAAAGAGAGTTTTAAGGGGAGTGCCTAAAGATAGGTCCTAAAAAACGAAGAACTTTGTGGAAGTAAAAACAAAAAGGGAGGAATTAAAAATGGCAGTAGTTGCAATGAAACAATTACTAGAAGCAGGTGTTCACTTTGGACATCAAA
>CANQNU010000008.1 GCA_947625295.1 uncultured Clostridia bacterium
GAATTCTATAAAGAAGGAAATATTCCATTACAAACTTTAAGAGCTGATATTGATTATGGATTTGCAGAAGCAGATACAACATATGGAAAAATCGGTGTTAAAGTTTGGATATATAAAGGAGAAGTTCTTCCAGAAAGAAAAGTGGAAGGAGGAGAACAATAATGCCATTAATGCCAAAAAGAACAAAACATAGAAAAATGCAAAAAGGTAGAATGAGAGGAAAAGCAACAAGAGGAAATAGAGTTACAGATGGAGAATATGGAATTCAAGCTGTAACAGCTGGATTGATTACAAGTAATCAAATCGAAGCAGCTCGTATTGCTATGACTCGTTATATAAAAAGAGGTGGAAAAGTTTGGATTAAAATCTTTCCAGACAAACCAATAACTGCAAAACCTATCGGTACTCGTATGGGTAAAGGTAAAGGTGCTCCAGAATATTGGGTAGCAGTAGTAAAACCAGGTAGAGTAATGTTTGAAATAGCTGGTGTACCAGAAGAAACTGCAAGAGAAGCCTTAAGACTTGCTATGAACAAACTACCTAATAAAACAAAATTTGTAGCAAGAGAAACTGAAAAGGTAGGTGATAATGATGAAGATAAATAAAATAAAAGAAATGTCTTCACCAGAATTAGAAAAAGAATTAGGTGAACTAAAAACAGAACTATTTAAACTAAAATTTAGTTTAGCTACAAATGGATTAGATAATCCAATGAAAATAAAAGAAGTAAAAAAAGATATTGCTAGAATTAATACTGTATTAACAGAAAGAAAAATAGCAGAAAGTAAAAAAGCATAAAAAAACGAGAAAGGAGAAATCTAAATGGAAGAAAGAAATCTTCGTAAAGTTATGGTTGGTACTGTACTATCAAATAAAATGGATAAAACAGTAGTAGTAGCTGTTGAAAATAGTGTTAGCCATAAAATGTATGGAAAAACAGTTAAAAGAACATACAAACTAAAAGCACACGACGAAGAAAATGCTTGCCAAATTGGAGACAAAGTAAAAGTAATGGAAACAAGACCACTTTCTAAAGATAAAAGATGGAGAGTAGTCGAAATAATGGAAAAGGCAGACATTAAATAATAAAAAATAGACACATATAAAGAGCACATATAAACACATATACAAATAATGTGTAAAATCAAAATAAAAATTAAATACTTGTCAAAGAAAAGAAAGGAGGAACCATAAATGATACAACAACAAACAAGATTAAAAGTAGCAGACAACACAGGAGCAAAAGAAATTATGTGTATTAGATGTTTAGGAGGTTCATTCAGAAAAACATCTAATATAGGAGATGTAATAGTTGCTTCAGTTAAATCAGCAACACCAGGTGGAGTTGTAAAAAAAGGAGATGTTGTAAAAGCTGTTATAGTAAGATCTAAAAGAGGATTAAGAAGATCAGATGGTTCATATATAAAATTTGATGAAAATGCAGCTGTAATAATAAAAGAAGATGGAACACCAAGAGGAACACGTATCTTTGGACCAGTTGCAAGAGAGTTAAGAGAAAAAGATTACATGAAAATCCTTTCATTAGCTCCAGAAGTTCTTTAATCCATTAGTTAAGATGTTTTAGCATTATGAATTAAGGAAACAGTTGAGCAAAGATAGATTGTAAATGTATATAAAAAATAAAAATGTCAAAATAAATACCTTAAATAATGAAGAAAAGGAGGGAAATCTCTAATGAGAATAAAAAAAGGAGACAAAGTCCAAGTCTTATCAGGAAATGACAAAGGAAAAACAGGAGAAGTCTTAGAAGTTTTGCCAAAAGAAGATAAAATCATAGTAAAAGATGTTAACATTAGAAAAAAACATGTTAAAGCAAGACGTCAAGGAGAAGAAAGTGGAATTATATCAGTAGAATGTAGTATTCCAAGTTCAAAAGTAAATATTGTATGTTCTAAATGTGGAAAAGCCACAAAAATAGGATATAAAATAGAAAAAGACGAAAAAGTACGTATTTGTAAAAAATGCGGAGCAAAATTAAATTAGGAAAAGAAAGGAGGATTCATACATAATGGAAAAATTAAGAGAACAATATGAAAAAGAAGTAGTCCCAGCATTAATGAAAAAATTTGGATATAAATCTATTATGCAAGTACCAAAACTTGATAAAATAGTTATAAATATTGGATTAGGAGATTTAAAAGAAAATCCAAAGGCATTAGAAAATGCAATGAACGATTTAACTCAAATTACAGGTCAAAGACCAATTGTAACAAAAGCGAGAAAATCTATAGCAGCATTTAAATTAAGAGAAGGTGTTAATATAGGATGCAAAGTAACATTAAGATCAAATAAAATGTATGATTTTGCATATAAACTATTTAATGTAGCACTACCAAGAGTTAGAGATTTTAGAGGAGTATCAGCAAATTCTTTTGATGGTAGAGGAAATTATTCTATGGGTATAAAAGAACAATTAATATTCCCTGAAATTGAATATGATAAAATTGATAAATTAAGAGGTATGGATATTATATTTGTAACAACAGCTCAAACTGATGAAGAAGCTAGAGAATTGTTAAAATTAATGGGAATGCCTTTTGCAAACTAAATTAACTTGGAAATTAGTCAAAGGAAAGGAGTAATACTATGGCTAAAAAAGCAATGAAAATAAAACAAGCAAGGCCACAAAAATTTAAAACAAGAGAATATAATAGATGTAAATTATGTGGTAGACCACATAGCTATATTAGAAAATATGGAATTTGTCGTGTTTGTTTTAGAGAATTAGCACATAAGGGAGAGATACCAGGTGTGAAGAAAGCAAGCTGGTAAAATTTAAATATAGTAAAAAGAAAAGGAGGTTAGTAATTAATGAATATTACAGATCCAATAGCAGATATGTTAACAAGAATAAGAAATGCAAATAGCTCAAAACATAAAACAGTCGATATACCAGCTTCAAAAATGAAACTAGGTATAGCTGATATATTATTTAAAGAAGGATATATAAAATCTTTTGAAGAAATTAAAGATGATACTCAAGGAATTATAAGAATTACTCTAAAATATGATGAAAAAGGAAATAGAGTAATAGATGGTTTAAGAAGAATAAGTAAACCAGGATTAAGAGTATATGCATCTAATGAAGAATTACCAAAAGTATTAAATGGATTAGGAATAGCAATTATTTCAACATCAAAAGGTTTAAAAACAGATAAAGAAGCTAGAGAATTAGGAATTGGTGGAGAAGTATTAGCTTATATTTGGTAATAAAAAATAAAGAATTAATTTAAATACAAATACTTAAAAGTACGAATAAGCTATTTGTAACCGAGAAATATCAACATTAACTTAAAAAGGAGGGAAAATTAAAATGTCAAGAATCGGAAATAAACCTATAACAGTACCATCAGAAGTACAAGTAAAAATTGATGGACAAAAAATTACTGTAACAGGTCCAAAAGGTACTTTAGAAAGAGAAATACATAAAGATATTTCATTAGAAATGGTAGATAACATCATTAATGTAAAGAGAAAAGATGATGAAGCACAAAGCAAAAGTTTACATGGATTAACAAGAACATTAATCAATAATATGATTATAGGTGTAACTTCAGCATATAGCAAAGAATTACAAATAAATGGTGTTGGATATAGAGTTGTAAAACAAGGAAATAACTTAAATTTAACATTAGGATATTCACACCCAGTAATATTTGAAGCACCAGCAGGAATTACATTTGATGTTCCAAATCCAAATACAATTATTGTCAATGGAATTGATAAAGAATTAGTTGGTCAAACAGCAGCTGTAATTAGAACTAAAAGACCACCTGAAGTATATAGAGGTAAAGGTATTAAATATGCTGATGAAGTTATTAGACGTAAAGAGGGTAAAACAGGTAAATAAATTTTAATGAAATTAATCATTTTGAATATTTTTATTATTTTAATCAAACTTCGATGTATTCGTGTACATCCTAAGCTTGCTTAATATAGTAAAAATGTACAATATAATCAATTTAATTAAGATTACTTCAAAATTATAAATTTAAGAAAGGAGTAAAAAAATGGTTAAAAAGACAGATAGAAAAATGGAAAGAACTAGAAGACATATTAGAGTTAGAAGAAAAATTTCTGGAACAGCAGAAAGACCAAGATTATGTGTATACAGAAGTAATACAAATTTATATGTACAAATTATTGATGATGTTGCAGGAAATACATTAGTATCAGCTTCAACATTAGATAAAGAGATAAAAACAAAACACGCTAATAAACAAGCAGCTAAAGAAGTTGGAACTTTAATTGCAAAAAGAGCAGCAGATAAAAAAATAGAAACAGTTGTTTTTGATCGTGGTGGATATATTTATCACGGAGTAATTAAAGAAGTAGCAGAAGCTGCAAGAGAAGGTGGACTAAAATTCTAGTAGATGTATGAGTAAATTACATAAACTAGATACAAAATTATTATAAAAATTTTGTATATCGAGTAAAAAGGAGGGAAAACAAAAACCGATGGAAGAAAAGAATGAATTAAAAGAGAAAGTAGTTGCTATTAACAGAGTAGCTAAAGTTGTTAAAGGTGGTAGAACTTTTAGATTTAGTGCAGTAGTAGTTGTTGGTGATGAAAATGGTCATGTTGGCGTTGGAAATGGTAAAGCAGCTGAAGTTCCAGATGCTATCAAAAAAGCAATTCAAGAAGCTAAAAAGAACTTAGTAGAAGTACCAATCGTAGAAACAACTGTACCACATGAATTTGTAGGAACTTTCGGAAGTGCTAAAGTAATGTTAAAACCAGCTGCAGTTGGTACTGGAGTTATTGCTGGAGGTAGCGTTAGACCAGTATTAGAGCTTGCAGGTTATAAAGATATTAGAACAAAAGTAATAGGAACAAACAATCCAAGAAATGTTGTATATGCTACAATTGAAGGATTAAAATCTATGCAAACAGTAGAACAAGTTGCTAAAAAAAGAGGTAAAAAAGTAGAAGATATTCTATAGAATAAATAAGGAAAAAATAATTTTATTATTTCTTGTTTTTATAGAAATTTTAAAATTGAATTATTCCTGACATAAATTAAAGGAGGTGCAAAGCATAAATGAAACTAAATGAGTTAAAACCAGCTACAGAAAATGTAAAAAGAAATAGAGTAGGACGTGGAATAGCATCAGGAAATGGAAAAACATCAGGAAGAGGACAAAAAGGACAAAAAGCAAGATCTGGTGGAGGAGTAAGAAGAGGATTTGAAGGTGGTCAAACACCATTATATAGAAGATTGCCAAAAAGAGGATTCACTAATATTCATAGAAAAACATATACAGAAGTAACATTTAAAATGTTAAATCAATCAAAAGCAACAGATGTTACAGCTGAAAGCCTATTAGAAGAAGGAATTATAGGAAAAATAAATGATGGAATCGTTATTTTAGCAACAGGAAAATTAGAAAAAAAATTAAATGTTAAAGCTAGCAGATTTACAACAAAAGCAAAAGAACAAATCGAAGCTTTAGGCGGAAAGGCTGAGGTGATTTAATTGTTTAGAACAATAAAAAATGCATTAAAAACACCTGATGTAAGAAAAAGATTATTATATACTTTAATATTAATTATAGTATTTAGATTTGGATGTTATATTTCAGTACCTGGAGTAAATAATATTGCATTAAATGAAGCTATGTCAAATAATAATGGTATAGCTGGATTAATTGATATGATATCAGGTGGAGCATTCTCAAGATTTTCAGTTTTTGCAATGTCAATTAGCCCATATATTACAGCTTCAATTGTCATTCAATTATTAGCAATGATTATACCTTCATTAGAGAGATTAACTAAAGAAGGTGGAGAAGAAGGAAGACAAAAAATAAATAAATATACTAAATTATTAACTATAGTATTAGCATTAATAGAAGGAATTGGTATTTATCTATCATATAGATCTTCAGGAATATTTGTAGATAGTACTTTCTTAACAGGAGCGTTAGTGGTTACTGGTTTAGTTGCAGGTACTTCTATATTAATGTGGCTAGGAGAACAAATAACTAGTAAAGGAATTGGAAACGGAATTTCATTATTAATTTTCATAGGAATAGTATCAAGATTACCAAGTGGGGTATCTCTTATATGGAATTTAATAATGCCAGAAACAGGATTTAGTACTATAGGTTTATTAACTGCAATTGGAATTATCATAGGTGCATTAATTTTAGTTGCAGGAGTTGTATTTGTACAACAAGCTGAAAGAAGAGTACCAGTACAATATTCTAAAAAAGTTGTTGGTAGAAAAATGGTAGGAGCACAAAGTACACATATACCATTAAAACTTGCAATGGCAGGTGTTATGCCGGTAATTTTTGCTTCATCATTTATGACATTTCCAGCAATGATTATACAAATATTTGTATCTGATATAGCAAATAAAACAGGATTTTTAGCAGGATTATATAAATTTTCAATTGCTACTTCAACATCAAATGTAGGAATTGGATATTCTATAGCTAATGCACTAGTTTATTTACTATTAATTGTAGGATTTACATTTTTCTATACTTATGCTACATTTAATCCAGCAGAAGTATCAAATAATATTAAGAAAAATGGTGGATTTATACCAGGAATTAGAGCAGGAAAACCTACAACAGATTACTTATCATCAATTATTTCTAAGTTAACATGGTTTGGTGGATTTTTCTTAGCATTGATAGCAATAATACCAATGTTATTAAGATTTACAAACTTAAATATAGCATTTGGTGGTACATCAATATTAATTGTCGTAGGTGTTGCTCTAGAAACAATACAACAATTAGAATCTTACTTAGCTATGAGACATTATAAAGGATTTTTAGAATAAAATGAAATTGGAGAATGAATATTTTGTTTATGCAAAGATTAATTAAAACAAAATAGGGGTGTGTAAATTAAAAAATGAGAAATATATCATGCCCCTTTTATTCTATCTCTAGTATTTTAATAATTTTTATAATGTTTATTTTAGTTTATATTTTTTAAATAATATAAAAGTAAGTATTATAAAGATTATTAGTATAAAAATAATCTAAAAGTAAGAACGGAGGAAAAAATTATGATATTTATAATGTTAGGAGCACCAGGAACAGGAAAAGGAACAGTAGCAAGTATATTATCCGAAAAAATGAATATACCACAAGTTTCAACAGGTGATATATTTAGAAAACATATCAAAGAAAAAACAGAATTAGGAATTTTAGCAGATAAATATATATCAAAAGGACAATTAGTACCAGATGAAGTAACGGTTAATTTAGTTAAAAGTAGACTAGAAGAACCTGATGCGCAAAATGGTGTTATTCTTGATGGATTTCCAAGAACAGTAAAACAAGCAGAAGAATTAGAAAAAGTATTGAAAGAAAAACAAACAAAATTAGATATGGTAATAAATTTAGTAACACCAGAAGATGAAATAATAGAAAGAATTGAAAATAGAAGAATATGCCCAGATTGTAAAGCAGTATACAATGTGAAATTAAGTCCACCAATACATGAAGGAATATGTGATAAATGTGGACATGAATTAATAAAGAGAAAAGATGATAATATAGAAACAATAAAATCAAGATTACAAACATACTTTGAACAAACTAGTCCATTAATTGATTTTTATAATAAAAAAGGAAATTTACGTACAGAAGAAGTAAGTAAAAAAATTAATAGATTTGGAAAAGATATTGCCGAAGACATTGTAAAAGAATTTTTAAAATAAATTATATATTTTTCTATATATTAAATATGGATTTTTTACAGCATATGAAGTCACCATAAGGAGATGAATATATTGGTAACAATAAAATCAAAAAAAGAAATAGAGTACATGAAAGAAGCATGTAAAGTAGTTGCAAAAATGTATCAAGAAATTGAAAAAAAGATAAAACCAGGAATGACGACATGGGAAATAGATCAAATAGCAGAAAAAATAATGAAAGATTTAGGTGCGATTCCAGCAGAGAAAGGGTATAATCCAGGAATCAAAGGAATACCACCTTACCCAGCATCAACTTGTATTTCAATTAATGATGAAGTAATACATGGAGTTCCATCTAAAAACAAAATAATTAAAGATGGAGACATTGTAAGTATTGATACAGTTGCATTAAAAAATGGATATAATGGAGATGCAGCAAGAACATTCATGATAGGAAATGTAGCAAAAGATGCAAAAAGGTTAGTAGAAGTAACAAAACAAGCATTTTTTGAAGGAATAAAATATGCAAAACCAGGATACAGAATAGGTGATATAAGTAATGCAATAGGAGAATATGTTAAATCACAAGGATATAGTGTAGTAAGAGAGTTTCAAGGACATGGGATTGGAAAAGCAATGCATGAAGACCCAGGAATTCCAAACTATGGAAAAGCAGGAAGAGGTATTCGCCTAGAACCAGGTATGACATTAGCAATAGAACCTATGGTAATTCAAGGAAAACCAAATATTTTAGAATTAGATGATGGTTGGACAATAATAACAGAAGACGGCAGTTTGTCAGCACATTATGAAAATACAATTTTAATTACAGAAAAAGAGCCAGAAATATTGACAATACTTTAAAAGTATTGTATAATACAATAGTTATTATGTGACTAAAGGAAAATATTGTATAATAAAACTCTTAAAATAGGAGGGAAAAAAATTGGCAAAAGAAGATGTAATAGAAGTAGAAGGTACAGTGGTAGAAGCTTTACCAAATACTAACTTTAAAGTAGAACTTGAAAATGGACATCAAATATTAGCTCATATTTCAGGAAAGCTAAGAATGAATTATATAAAAATATTGCCAGGAGACAAAGTGAAAGTAGAACTTTCACCATATGATTTGACAAGAGGAAGAATTACATGGAGAGCAAAATAAAGTTAAAAATTAACCCAATATTATAAATTAACAGAAAGACTAATAAATAGTCACTGTAACTAGCCAAGGAGGTGTAAAAATATGAAAGTAAGAGCATCAGTAAAGAAAATATGTGATAAATGTAAAGTTATAAAAAGAAAGGGAAAAATTAGAGTAATCTGTGAAAACCCTAAACATAAGCAAAGACAAGGTTAAAACCTAATTAAGTTAATAACACAAATTTGGTAGCGGCTGTGTATAGTAAAAATATATACATATCAATTTGTGTTTATATATATGTTTTAAATTTTTAAAAGATCTAATCAAATTTTATAAATCTAAATTTGATTTAGATGCATTTCACCTTTTAAAAGATTTAGGACAAATTATAAATAAATTAAATAATGAATTATTTTGGAGGTGCAAAAAAATATGGCTCGTATAGCAGGAGTAGATTTACCTAAAGAAAAAAGAGTAGAAATAGGACTTACATATATTTATGGAATAGGTGTATCAAGTTCTAAGAAAATTCTTGAAAAAGCAGGTGTAAACCCAGATACTAGAGTAAAAGATTTAACAGACGAACAAGTAAATGATATTAGAAAAGCAATTGATGAATCATATACAGTAGAAGGTGACTTAAGAAGAGAAGTTGCTTTAAATATTAAAAGACTTACAGAAATAGGATGTTATAGAGGACTAAGACACAGAAGAGGTTTACCAGTAAGAGGACAAAGAACAAAAACTAATGCTAGAACAAGAAAAGGTCCTAGAAAATTAGTAAGCAAAAGTAAAAAATAGAAAAATATAGAAAGCATAAAAAATCTTAAAATGAATATAAATTCAGAATTTAATTTTTGAATAAGGAGGAATTAAGCAAAATGGCTAAAAATGTAACAACAAAAAAAGTAGCTAGAAGAAATAGAAAAAACATTGAAAAAGGTTCAGCACATATTCATTCTAGTTTTAATAATACAATCGTTACAATTACAGATACTCAAGGAAATACAATCTCATGGGGAAGTGCTGGAGAATTAGGATTTAAAGGTTCTAGAAAGAGCACACCATTTGCTGCAGGTCAAGTAGCAGAAACAGCAGCTAAAGCAGCTATGGAACATGGATTAAAAACAGTAGAAGTATTTGTTAAAGGACCAGGTTCAGGAAGAGAAGCTGCAATTAGATCACTTCAAACAGCTGGTCTTGAAATAAGTGCAATAAAAGATGTAACACCAATACCACATAATGGTTGTAGACCACCAAAAAGAAGAAGAGTATAAGAGTGAATAAAACGATATAATAAGGTTAAGCACTAATTCATAAAAAAATTTCTAAAAATATAGAAACGAATGTGCATACCTTGTCAAGAGAGAAAAGAAAGGAGTAAAAAAATGGCAAGATATAAAGATGAACAATGTCGTAGATGCCGTAGAGAAGGACAAAAATTGTTCTTAAAAGGTGAAAGATGTTATTCAGATAAGTGTAGTGTTTCAAGAAGAAACTATGCTCCAGGAGAACATGGACAAAAAAGAGCAAAACTTTCTGAATACGGAACTCAATTAAGAGAAAAACAAAAAACAAAAGCATATTATGGAGTTGGAGAAAAACAATTTAGAAAATATTTTGAAATGGCTTCTAATAAAAAAGGTGTAACAGGTGAAAACTTATTACAAATATTAGAAAGCAGATTAGATAATGTTGTATATAGATTAGGATATGGAACTTCAAGAGCACAAGCAAGACAATTTGTAAATCATGCTCAATTTGAAGTAAATGGTAACAAAGTTGATATCCCTTCATATTTAGTAAAAGTAGGAGATGTTATTACTGTTAGAGAAAGTAAGAAAGATAACAGTACAATAAAAATTAATGCTGAAGAATCTGCTAAAAGACCAGTTCCAGCATGGTTAGAAAAAGATAATGAAAAATTAAGTGGTAAAGTAATTAGATTAGCGTCTAGAGAAGATATTGATATTCCAATTGAAGAACATTTAATAGTAGAGCTTTACTCAAAATAATAATTAAAGTAAAAAATAAAATAGAAGGTTTAATCAAAACTTTAAAAATTTTACTAATGAAACCTATAAAGTTTTTTTAGAGACATGTTCTCAAATATTAGGAGGTAAAAATGATAGAATTTGAAAAGCCAAATATTGAATGTCTAGAGGTTGATGATGTAAACAATTATGCAAAATTTGTTTGTGAACCATTAGAGAGAGGTTATGGAGTAACAATAGGAAATTCATTAAGAAGAATATTACTTTCATCACTTCCAGGATGTGCTATAACCAGCGTAAAAATTGACGGGGTATTGCATGAATTTTCATCTATACCAAATGTAGTAGAAGATGTACCAGAAATTATAGTAAACTTGAAAAATGTTAGATTAAAATTTGATGAAAATGAAGAAAAGGCTATCAGAATTGATTTTAAAGGTGAAGGAGAAGTAAAAGCATCAGATATTATATCTGATGGTTCAGTAGAAATACTAAATCCAGATTTACATATAGCTACTGTTTCAAAAGGTGGACATTTAAAAATAGAGATGACTGCTGATAAAGGTAGAGGATATAACTCTGCTGAAAAAAATAAAAAACCAAATCAAGATATATCAGTCTTACCAATAGATTCTATTTATACACCAGTAAAGAAAGTAAATTATCAAGTTGAAAATACTAGAGTTGGTCAAATGGTTGATTATGATAAATTAATAATAGAAGTATGGACAGACGGAAGCTTAAAAGCTCATGAAGCTTTAAGTTTAGCAGCAAAAGTAATGACAGGACACTTAGAGTTATTTATTGATTTATCAGAAGCAGCAAAAAATACACAAGTTATGATAGAAAAAGAAGAAGACAAGAAAGAAAAAGTCTTAGAAATGTCAATTGAAGAATTAGAATTATCTGTAAGATCATTCAATTGCTTAAAAAGAGCAGGAATTTCTACTGTTGAAGATTTAACAAGTAAATCAGAAACAGATATGATGAAAGTAAGAAATTTAGGTAAAAAATCGTTTGATGAAGTAACAGCAAAATTACATTCTTTAGGATTAGATTTTGCAAATGAAGATGAATAATAGAAAATAATTTAAATAAGGAAGAAACACTAATTTATAATGATAGAAAATAATTCATATCAATAAAAAATTATTTTAAATAAAAGGTGTATCTCCTAACAGAATAAAAGGAAGGTGAAAAAATTGGCTACTAATAGAAAATTAGGAAGAACAACAGATATAAGAATGGCAATATTAAAGACTTTAACAACTGACTTAATCATGTATGGCAAGGTAGAAACAACTTTACCAAGAGCAAAAGAAGTTAAATCAATAGCTGATAGTATAATATCACTTGCAATTAAGGAAAAAGATAATTTCGAAATGGTTGATGTTAAAGTTGTAAAAGCAAAATTAGATGCAAAAGGAAACAAAGAAACAGAATTAGTAAAAAGTAAAAATGGTAAAGAATATTTAAAAGTAGTAAAAGAAGAAGTTACTGAAAAAAGACAAAAAGATATGCCTACTAGATTAAATGCAAGAAGAAAAATGATGAGAAAATTAAACAAAGTAAAAGATAGTAACGGTAACAACATAGATTTACCATCAAAATTATTTAATGAAATAGCTCCAAAATACGCAGATAAAAACGTAGGAGGATATACACGTATTATTAAAGTTGGTCCTAGAAGAGGAGACGGAGCAGAAGTTGCAATATTACAACTTATATAAGTGATATATAATATAAATACATTATTGCTTTTTATAGTAATAATGTATTTATAAATTATGTTTATTTATTAAAAGACAGTATAGTAAAACTATGCTGTTTTTTTGAACGATAGAAAGGCAATATTGCAAGATTATATAATAAAATATTGAATAAATTTACAACATATTTTTTTTATTCTTATAACATAGCAATAGGTATTAAAAACTAAAAATACATAGGTATAAAAGAAAATCACATAAGTAATTGTATAACATATAATAAACCATAGGAGGCGAAAGTATGGAGCTAATATTAAATACCATCTTTTGGACATTAGCCATCTATGGCTTGATTGAAATTGTTAGAAATATTATATATTTATATACATATACAAAGCTAAAATCTGATGGAATATATCTAATTATTGCTGTTAAAAATCAAGAAGAAAGGATAGAAGGAATTTTAAGAGCGATACTATTCAAAATTTTATATGGAAGAGAAGAATATTTTAAAAACATTATATTAGCTGACTTAAAATCTACTGATTCAACAAAGGAAATTGCAAAAAAATTATCAGAAGAATACGAATGTCTAAAAGTAGTGAGTTGGAAAGAATGCAAAGATATTATAGATAGTGTAGATGAAATTTGAAACGCAAGAAAAATTATAGATAGTGTAAATAAAATTTAAGAGACAAGAGCAGTTAAAGATAATGATATGTATGTCCAGTAATTATAATAAATAACTTGAAAGTCAGTTCCCTTTATGATATAAAAAAGAAAAGGAGAAACAAATGGAAATAACAGGCGAAGTATTAGATGTTAGATATAAAAATGAAGTAAATGGTTATACAATAGCAGATTTTGAAACAGAAGAAGAAATTACAACAATAGTAGGATATTTACCATTTATTAATTCAGGAGATACTCTAAAATTAATTGGAAAGTTTATAGAACATAAAGAATATGGAAGACAATTCAAAATTGATACATTCGAAAAACTAATGCCAAAAACAGCAGCATCATTGCAAAGATACTTGGCAAATGGGAATATTAAAGGAGTAGGAGAAGCAATCGCAAAAAGAATTGTAGATAGATTTGGTGAAAATACTATTAAAATTTTGAGAGATGAACCAATTAGACTAGCAGAAATAAAAGGAATATCTGAAAATAAAGCAAAAGAAATATCAGAAAGTTTCATAGAAAATTGGGAAGTTTGGCAAATAGTAGGATTTCTAGAAAAATTTGGAATAGGGGCTGAATATGCCAAAAAAGTATTTGAATTATATGGGACAAATGCAATTGAAGAAATCGAATCAAATCCATATCTTTTAATTGATATAACAAGAGGAATAGACTTTAAGCAAATAGATCAAATGGCATTAGAAATTGGAATTAATTATGATAATGAAAAGAGAATCACTAGTGGAATTAAATACGGACTAATTAGAAGTACATATAATGGACACAGTTGCGTATTAAAAGAAAATTTAATAGAATTTGTTATACAATTATTAGACGTATCTAGTGAAAATATAGAAGATGGATTAATTCAATTAAAAGTAAAAGATGAAATTGAAATAGAAAAAAGAGAAGAGAACGAATATATATATTTATCTCAATTTAATGAAACAGAGAAAGAAATAGCAATTCGAATTACGAGATTACAACAAAGTAAAAATATAAAAAAAGTTAAAAATATTAATAGCGAATTAAAAAGAATAGAAAAACATTCAAAAATTGAATTATCAGATAAGCAAAAAGAAGCAATAGAACTAATTAATGAGAACAATGTAACGATTGTTACTGGTGGACCAGGAACAGGAAAAACAACAATAATAAAAAGTATTATAGATATTTATGAAGAAAATGGAAAAAAAGTAGTATTATGTGCGCCAACAGGAAGAGCAGCAAAAAGAATGACAGAAGCGACAGGAAAAGAAGCTTCTACATTGC
The DNA here is from genome assembly GCA_947625295.1 of uncultured Clostridia bacterium. GTDB lineage: Bacteria > Bacillota > Clostridia > TANB77 > CAG-508 > CAG-269. The sequence goes on from CANQNU010000008.1 coordinate 14,489, forward strand.
ACAGGCTTTTGGAAATAGGAAAAATTGATGAAGAAAGCTTATATAAAAACGATTCTAATTATGAAGGAGCACCAATTGATGCTGATTTAATTATTGTAGACGAAATGTCAATGGTAGATATGTTTTTAATGAATTATTTGCTAAAATGTATTTATCAAGGAACAAAGTTAATATTAGTAGGAGATGAAGATCAGCTAGCATCAGTAGGACCAGGTAGTGTATTAAAAGATTTGATACATTCTGAAAAAATTACAACGATTCATTTAGACAAAATTTTTAGACAAGCGGCAAAAAGCAAAATAGTTTTAAATGCACATAGAGTAAACAATGGAGAAACTTTTTTGAAAAAAGGAGAAGATACAATTGAAGAAGAACTACAAGACGACTTTTTCTTTATAAAAGAAAATTCACAAGAAAAAATGGTATCTGAAATTTTATCATTATGCACAGGAAGACTACAAAATTATGGCAATTATGATTTCTTTCAAAATATACAAGTATTAACACCAACCAAAAAAGGAATGTTAGGCACAAAAGAATTAAATAAAGTATTACAAGAAAAATTAAACCCTAATATAGATAAATCACCAGAAAAATCTAGCATGGGAGCAATATTCCGAAAAGGTGATAGAGTTATGCAAATAAAAAATAATTATGACATAGATTGGGAGAAAGAAAGCTACGGAAGTAAGGAATGGGGACAAGGAGTATTTAATGGTGAGATAGGAACTATTTTAAAAATAGATGAATTAAACAAGCAAGTAGAAATAAAATTTGATGATGAAAAAGTTGCACTATATGAATTTTCGGACTTAGACCAAATAGAACACAGCTACAGTATTACAATACACAAAGCACAACGGAAGTGAATTTGATGTAGTTATTATAGCAATACCACCATCAGCGCCAATGCTTATGACAAGAAATTTACTTTACACTGGAATCACAAGAGCAAAAAAAATGTTAATTATAGTAGGATATGAAAATGTAGTACAATACATGATTCAAAATGTAGACAGTAAAAAAAGAAATACAGGATTAGAATATAAAATGAGGCAAATATAGCGAACCTTAGACTTTTCTTAAAATTTGCATTTGATAGGAAAATCTTAGGCTCGCTTTTTTGTAGAAAATTGTAAATTATTGCGATGAATTGTAATAAAAATATGTTGAATAAACATAGATAATATTATATAATTTTTAAAGCAAAATATTGTATTAGGACATATATATTAAATTATTCAAACAATATTTATTAATTCTAAAATTTAAAATCTTATATTTAATTCACATGATAATTATCTAGGCATATTCAAATAAATAAAATATCAAATCAAAAATTAAAAAAATATGAAATTTTTTAAAAGTAAAAATATCAAAAATTTTAAATATAAATATAGTTACTTTACAGGAGAATGACAGAAGGAGATGAAAAAAGATAGAAATATTAAAAAAAGTAATTAGAAAAATAAAGAATATACCCAATATTTCGAATTTAGTATATCCAACGGTATGTGGAAATTGCGGTATAATTAATAAAAATTCTTTATGCAAAAAATGTGAATTAATGTTAAATAAGCAATTAATTTTATATATTGATAAGCAAGTTAAAGATAAATATTTTAATGAATTAATATGTGCTTTTAAATATGAAGGTAATATTAGAAAGATAATACTAGATTATAAATTTCATGAAAAACCATATTTATTTTCTACTTTTGTAAATTTTTTGTTAAAAGAGAAAAAAATATTTGAAAATATAAAAAATTATGATAAAATAATACCAGTTCCAATTAGTAAAGAAAGACAAAAAGAAAGAGGATATAATCAAAGTTTACTAATTGCTAAAGAAATTTCAAAGCAAATTAATTTAGAATTATTGAATAATTGTTTAATAAAGACAAAAAATATAGTAGAACAAAGTAAATTAAATAAGGAACAAAGAGAAAGAAATATCAAAGATGTATATAAATTAAAAAATAAACAATTAATAAAAGCTGAAAGAATATTATTAATTGATGATATTTATACAACAGGTAGTACAGTAAATGAATGTAGCAAAATTTTAAGAGAAGGAAATCCAAAAAAAATTGGAGTTTTAACTATAGCGAAGGACTAAAGTTTAGTTAAAGTCATACTTTAACTAATACATAATAAAAAATAAATAATACATATTAAATAATAAAAATTAGGTTAAGTTACTAATGAAGAATGGGAACAAAAGACTCATTTCTTTAAGAAAGGAATCAATTTAGAAATGGAAGATTTAGTAGAAAGTATATTAGATTATATAAGATCAGATTATACAGATTATGCTGTTATGATAAATGGAGAATGGGGTTCAGGAAAAACTCACTTTTGGAACAATAAAGTACGTAAAAAAATAGAGTCTATGCAATTAAATGGAAAACGATATACAACCATTTATATGTCTTTATATGGAATATCAAACTTAGAAGAAATAAGTAAAAAAATATTTATAGAAACAACACATTTAATGGATAAAAATTTAAGAAAATTTATGGATACTAATGAACAAACAACAATACCAGAATATGCAAAAACAGGTATTGATATGGCTAATCTTTTTGGAGTAACTCAAAATGGAGACAAAGTTGATTATGCTGAATTTTTTTCAACAGATGATAAAGTGCTATGTTTTGATGACTTGGAAAGAGCAAATGTGGATGTTATAGATATCTTAGGGTATATTAATAATTTCGTAGAACACGATCATATAAAAACAATAATAATTTGTAATGAAAAGGAATTATCTACTAAATTAAAAAGTTCTAACCTAGAAATGAAAACATTTATAGCAACTTATTTACTAGATAAACAAGGCGAATTAAATAAAACAGATATTCCAATGGTAGAAAAAATTCAAGATAAGATAGAGCATGTATTTGATAAAGCAAATGATTATGAAAGAATCAAAGAAAAATTAATTGGAGAAACATTTGAATATGCTCCAAAATTTGATTATATAATTAATGGTATTTTAATGAGATATGAAAATAATCCAGACTTAATTAGATTTTTAAGAGAAAATACAGGATTAATTATTTCAACTTTTCATAAAAGTGGGACAAGAAATTTAAGAATTTTGAAACATGCACTAAATGATTTTAAAAAGATTTTTGAAATGGTAAATAAATCATATCCAAATACAAATAATAGAGTAATGCAAACAATGCTCATATTCACAATTGCAATTTCATTTGAAATAAAAGCAGGAAAAATAACAAAGGACAAATTTGTAAATATTAAAGACAATGAAGAATATAAATCAATTTTAGTATCTTCAAGAATCTTAATGGATAATAGGCAATTCTATATTAAAGAATTTGATAATACTTACTATTATAACTTTAAATCAGAATATCGTTTCTTCAAATTTATTGAATATTATGTAAGAACTCGTATTTTTGACATGAAGATATTTAAAGAAAATATGGAAACAATAAGAAATACGGTAGATACAGAAAACTTACCTGCATATAAAAGATTATTAACTGAAGAATACTGGAAAATATCTGACGACCAATTTGACATTATTATAAAACAGGTTTTAGAAGATGTAAAAGAAGGAAGATTAAGATTAATTGATATAGTAAAATTATTTGCATACTTTAGTTATTTTTCACGAAAAGGTTTAATAGAATATGACTTAAAGACTTTAAAAAGTGTATTCTTTAATGGAATGAATATTGCATCTTTAACATCAAATTACTGCCCAAATGTAAATGAAGAATTAGGAAAGATAGCAATAGATGATGTTGCAGAAGAAATGGAAGATATATTAAAACATTTCGATACACTTAATCAACAATTATTAGATAAAATGTATAAAGAACAAGCAGAAGAAATTATGAAATGTATTCCAATGAAAATGGAACAATTTTATGAAAAATTTGATAAACAATGTATGGAAATACCAATTTTTAAATATTATGATCCATTCCAACTATTCCAAAGAATTTCTTGTGCAAGTAATGAAGATATTGTATTAATAAAAGAAAAATTAATTGATAGAGTAGAAAGATATCAAAAGAAGATTGAACCAGAAATGAAAAATATGAAACAATTAAAACAAATTATTGATGATTATTTAAAAGGAAAAGATCCAACAATTAAAATTGTAATGTTAAAAGAATTTGCAAATAGTCTAGAATATATTTTAGAACAATATAAAACAAGCTTTTTACCTAAAAAAGATTTAGCAGAACAAATTTAACTAATAAAATTTTATAAAAAATAAAAAGAAAAACTTTAATTTTAGTTTTTCTTTTTTTGCATAAAAAATTCCTTTTTTGACATACTAAAATTAGACAAAAACTTAAAAGGAGGAAATTTTATGAAAGCAACAGGAGTAGTAAGAAGAATAGATGATTTAGGAAGAGTAGTTATTCCAAAAGAAATAAGAAAAACATTAAGAATTAAAGAAGGAGACCCATTAGAGATATTTACAGATAGAGAAGGACAAGTAATATTAAAAAAATATTCTCCAATTGGAGAACTTTCAGAATTTGCAGCAGGTTATGCAGAAACATTATCAAAAACAACAGGACATATTGCTTGTATTACTGATAAAGACACAATTATTGCTGTATCTGGTGGTTCTAAAAAAGAATTTTTAGAAAAAGATATAAGTGAAGAACTAGAACAATTAATGGAAGACAAAGAAGTTTATACAAGCAAAGAAAATAGTGATATAGCAATTCCGATTACAAAAAATGATAATAGAGAAAGAAAAAATAATGCACAAATTGTATATCCAATTCTTTCAAATGGAGATACAATTGGAACAGTAATTCTAATGTCAAAAGAACCATCTGGAAAAATGAATGAAGTTGAACAAAAGGTAGTACAGTCAGCCGCTACATTTTTAGGAAGCCAAATGGAAATATAATTATTAAACTTAAAAAATCAAGAGAATATAGTAATTTTCTTGATTTTTTATATATTTTGAAGTATAATTCTAACAGTAAAAAAGCAAATACAATAATATTTTATATAGATAGTTGTAATTAATAAGGAGAGATTTTATGAAAGCAATTGAAATTAGAAATAAATATTTAGAATTTTTCAAAAAACATGGACATGCAGTTATACCATCAGCACCATTAATACCAGAAAATGATCCATCTGTATTATTTAATACAGCTGGGATGCAACCATTAGTACCATATTTATTAGGAGAAAAGCACCCATCAGGAACACGTTTAACAGATTATCAAAAATGTGTAAGAACGAATGACATTGATGAAGTAGGAGACAACAGACATTTAACTTATTTTGAAATGCTAGGAAATTGGTCATTAGGAGATTACTTTAAAGAAGAATCTATTCAAATGAGCTTTGATTTTCTAACAAAAGAGTTAGGAATTCCAGTAGAAAAATTATCAGTAACATGTTTTGCAGGGGACGAAGATTGTCCAAGAGATGAAATATCAGCTGAATGTTGGAAAAAAGCAGGAATATTAGAAAATAACATTTACTTTTATGGCAAAGACGATAATTGGTGGATTGCAGGAGAAGAAGGACCATGTGGACCAGATACAGAAATGTTTTATGATACAGGAAAACCAGCATGTGGACCAAATTGTCAACCATCATGTGACTGTGGAAAATATGTAGAAATTTGGAATAATGTATTTATGGAATATTTTAAAGATCAAAATGGTTATTCTAAACTAAAACAAAAAAACGTAGATACAGGACTAGGATTAGAAAGAATGACAATGTTACTACAAGGAAAAGAAACACCATTTGATACAGAAATATTTAAACCAGTAATGGAAAAATTAATCGAGTTACAAAAAGTAGATAACATCGAAAGTAGAAGAATAGTGGCAGAACACTTACGTTCTAGTATGATGATAATTTCAGACGGAGGAACACCAAGCAATATAGATAGAGGATATGTATTAAGAAGATTAATAAGAAGAATGATAAGACATTTAAATAAATTAGAAATTGACTTAAATGAATTATCAACATTAATAAAAATAAATGTGGAAAACTTAAAAGAAATGTATCCAGATTTAGAAAAAAATAAAGACAAAATTACAACAGTTATATTAGAAGAAAAAGATAAATTTGTTAAAACATTAGCACATGGAGAAAAAGAATTTATTAAAGCAATGAATAAAGCAAAAGCAGAAGGAAAAACAAAAATAGATGGAAATGTTGTATTTAAATTATATGATACATATGGATTTCCACCAGAAGTAACAAGTGATTTAGCAAGAGAAAATGGATATGAAGTAGATACAAAAGAATTTGAAGAATTATTCAAACAACATCAAGAAAAATCAAGACAAGGATCTGAAGCAAAATTCAAAGGTGGATTAGCAGAACAGAACGAAGCAACAATTAGCTATCACACAGCAACACATTTATTAAATGCAGCACTAAAAGTTGTATTAGGTCCAGATACTCATCAAAGAGGATCTAATATAACAACAGAAAGAATGAGATTTGACTTCAACTGTGACCACAAACTAACAGAAGAAGAAAAGCAAAAAGTAGAAGAACTTGTCAACCAATGGATAGAAGAAGGACTAGAAGTAACAGTAGAAACAATGAAAAAAGAAGAAGCAATACATTCAGGAGCAGAATGTATGTTTATAGAAAAATATCCTGATGAAGTAACAGTATATTCAATAGGAAATGTATCAAAGGAGCTATGTGGGGGACCACATGTAAAAAATACAAGAGAATTAGGAAAATTCAAAATTAAAAAAGAAGAAGCAAGTTCATCTGGAGTAAGAAGAATTAAAGCAATTTTAGTCAAATAATGATTTTGGAAACGGAAAAAAATTATTATTTGTTATAAAGAATATAAATTAAATGATGATTTTTTTCTCCGTTCCCAAAATCATCATTTGAAAGGAAAGAGAAAATGGAAGATTGTTTATTTTGTAAAATTGTAAAAGGGGAAATACCTTCAAAAAAGGTGTATGAAGACGAAGAAATACTAGCATTTGAAGATATAAACCCGGCAGCACCTATTCATATATTAATTATACCTAAAAAACATATTACTTCTTTAGCATATTTGGAGAAAGAAGACGAACCATTAGTGGGAAAGATTTATGGAGTGATGAATAAAATAGCAACAGAAAAAGGATTTAAAGAAGATGGATATAGAGTAATAGTAAATTGCGGTAAAAATGGAGGCCAAGAAGTAATGCATTTGCACTTTCACTTACTAGCAGGAAGAAAATTTGGAGAGAAGATAATATAATTGTTTATCAAATAAATTAAAAATATATTGATATTTAACAATTAATTATGTTATAATTAATATAGGAAAAAGTATGTACGGAGGTAAAAAGTATGTTTGAGAGTAAATATAGTAAAGTGCTAACTGTTATTTTAGTAATTGTAATAATTGCAATTATTGGACTATTAGGATTTTTGGCATATGATTATTATCAAAAATATGCTATTACAGCAGATACGTCAGATTTCGTAGACAATTTTCAAGGAGATATGGAAGATCAGCAACCACAAGAAAACACAACAGAAAGTGAAAACACTGAAGATGATCCATTTAGTCAAATAGAGAAAACAGCACAAGGTTCAGGAACATCAAAAGTTACATATAAAGGATTTGGAGTTTTAGGAACAATGGAAATTCCAGCAACAAACTTTAAATATCCAATACTAGAAAAAGTAACAAAAAAATCAATAGAAACTGCAGTAGCATTTTTATATGGAGCAGGTGTAAATCAACCAGGTAACACAGTTATTATTGGACACAATTATAGAAATGGACTATTTTACAGATAATGAAGGAAACAAATTGACATATACTATTTATAATAAATTTGAAACAACACCAGAAGACACATCATTCTATCAAAGAGATACAGGAGGAAAACCAGAAATTACATTATCAACTTGTACAGACGATAGTAAAGCAAGATTAATAATATTTGCAAGAGCAGAATAATAAAAAAATTACCAAAAAGTATGGAACTTTTTGGTAATTTTTCATAGTTTTGACTGCATATTTTTCATAAAAGAAAAATTTAATATTTATATTGAATTTTTACAGAAAATAATTTTAAAAATGAATAGTAAAAAATAAAATATTTTCCTTAAAATTATTTATTTTTTTAAAATAATTAGTTATAATATAAAAGGAAAATTAAAAACATGAAACTAAAAATAGATTTTAGATTCAAAAATAATTTAATTTTTTAAATAAAATTTGTTTCTTGGAAGGAACGATAGTAAATATGAATAAAAGTCAAGCAAAATCTAGAATAGAAGACTTAAGAAAACAAGTTGAATATCATGCAAAAAAATACTATGACGAAGACAAGCCAGAAATATCAGATTTTGAATATGATATGCTAATGGTAGAATTAAGAAATCTAGAAAGAGATTTTCCAGAATTTAAATCTAAAGAATCTTTAACTCAAAAAGTAGGAGGACATGTAAAAGAAGGATTTGAAAAAGTAACACATGAGGTACCCCTACAAAGTTTGCAAGATGTATTTAGTATAGAAGAGGTAGAAGATTACATTAATAAAACTAACCAAAAAGCAGAAGAAAATGAAATCGAAAACAAAAAATATGTAGTGGAAACTAAAATTGATGGATTGTCAGCGGCATTAGAATATAAAGAAGGAAAATTTGTAAGAGGTGCAACAAGAGGAAATGGAATAGTAGGAGAAGACGTAACGCAAAATTTAAAAACAATTAAAACAATTCCATTAGAGCTAAAAGAAAAAATTGATATAACAGTTCGAGGAGAAGTATTTATATCAAAAAAAGAATTCGAAAAAATGAACCAAGAAAGAGAAGAAAATGAAGAAGAATTATTTGCTAACGCAAGAAATGCAGCAGCAGGTTCATTAAGACAATTAGATAGTAAAATAACAGAAAAAAGGCCTTTAGACATCTATATTTTTAATGTTCAGAAAATAGAAGGCAAAGAATTTAATTCGCATTTTGAAGAATTAGAATATTTAGCAAAATTAGGATTTAATGTTAATCCTGTTCGTATTGAATGTGAAACAATTGAAGAAATTGAAAAAGCTATACAAAAAATTGGCGAAGATAGAGAAAAGTTAACATTTGGAATTGATGGTGCGGTTGTAAAAGTAGATGATTTAAAATTTAGAGAAATTTTAGGAACTACTGCGAAGACTCCAAGATGGGCAGTAGCTTATAAATATCCACCAGAGAAAAAAGAAACTATTTTAAAAGATATAATATGCCAAGTAGGAAGAACAGGAGCAATCACGCCTATGGCAATATTAGAGCCAGTCAAAGTAGCAGGTTCAACAATTTCTAAAACAACACTTCATAATGAAGATTTTATAAAAGAAAAGGACTTGAAAATTGGCGACACAGTAGTAATACAAAAAGCAGGAGATGTAATTCCTGAAATAGTAGAAGTAAAGAAACAGAAAAGAACAGGAAATGAAAAAGAATTCAAAATGCCAAAAAAATGTCCAGTTTGTGGTGCACCAGCTATACGAGAAGAAGGAGAATCAGCAGTTAGATGTACAGGGATAGAATGCCCAGCAAAATTAGTTAGAAATTTAATTCATTTTGTATCAAGAGAAGCAATGAATATAGAAGGACTAGGAGAAAATATTATCACACAATTGTTAGATAGAAATTTGATTAGTAACATATCAGATATTTATACATTAAGTTTTGATGATATTGCTTCTTTAAAGAAAAATGGAAAAAAATTTGCTCAAAACTTAATAGATAGTATTAATAAAAGTAAAGAAAATGATTTATACCAGTTAATTACAGGGTTAGGAATTAGAAATGTAGGTGTAAAAGCATCTAAAATATTAGCAAGGAAATATAAAACTATAGATAATTTGAAGGAAGCATCATTTGAAGATTTGAGTGTTATTAATGATATAGGACCAATTATGGCAAATAATATAAGAGAATTTTTCTTACAAGAACAAACAATAGACCTAATTAAAAAGTTAAAAGAAGCAAATGTTAATATGAAATTATTAGAAGAATATGGACAAGACAACCGTTTTGAAGGAAAAACATTTGTATTAACAGGAGGTTTAGAAAACTTTACAAGAACAGAAGCATCAGACATTATAGAAAAATTAGGAGGAAAAACATCAAGTACAGTATCGAAAAAAACGGATTATGTTTTAGCAGGAGAAGAAGCGGGAAGTAAATTAACAAAGGCACAAAGTTTGGGACTTAATATTATTTCTGAAGAAGATTTTAAAGAAATGATAAAATAGTATAAAATTTTTACACAAAGATAAAAGTGAAAAGAGAAAGAAGGAATAAATATGGAAAAGTCAGAAATTTTTCAAGATTTAAAAAATAATATACTGAAACCATTACTGGTTGAAAATAGAATATCAATAGGTATAAATGTTAATAATTATAGTAGAAAAGATAATGCGCAAATTCCTTTAGATTTGCAATTAAAAATAGATGAGGTATATAGAAAGTTAGAAGAAATAGCAACACAATATGGAGTAAGCACATTAACAATTGATAAAATGATAGAGGACGCAGATTATGAAACTAAAGATGTTGCTAGTAAAAAGTATAAAGATAAAGCAGACAACCAGTTAATGAAAGTTCAAGGAATAGTAAATCAAATAGAGAAAGAATTAGAAGAAACAGAAAAAACTGATGAAAAAGAAAATGAATTAAGATTAAAAGAAGAAATGAATTCAGAAAATGAAAATAGTGGAATAAAAACAAGTATAGTTAGAAACTTAAATGATAATATAAGAAAAATTAGACAGGAAATGCAAAAAACAGGTCAGGAAAGATTTTTAAATCCTCGTAAGTTAGAAAATATGCAAGAAGAAATAGAAGATACATTAAGAAAATTACAAGTTGGAGATAAAATTGACGAAATTTTGCAAATTGAAGATAAGTATATGGTGGAAAGAATTATAAATGAATTACAAAAATATACAGAATATACAAATCAAACTCCTCATGAAAAATTTGCAGAAAAATATAAGCATGAAGTACCTCCATTAGATTTACGTGAAAATGTAGAAGATATACAAGAAGAAAAAGAATATAAAGATAGATTGCCTGATAATGTAATTGAATAAGGAGGAAATATGGAAGATTATACATTTGAAAAGATGTGGGTAAACCTAAGAGACGGATATCAAATTTATTATACTTATGTGGGAAATAGATATGTTCTATTTAAAACAGCAGAAAATTGTTATACGCAAAAACTTTTATCAGACCATAAAAAAAATCCACAACCTAAAATGTTAATGCTAACATTAAAAAGAGTAAAAGAAATGTTTCCAGATATGGAAGATATCGAATACAAAGTTACAAATGACGTAAATATTAACACTTAACAGGCACAATAAGTATCATATATACTTGATACTTGAATTAGGTAGAAAGCAAAATATTAAAAAAGAATTAAAATTTATATAAGATTTTAATTCTTTTTATGAGAAACTTATAAATGAAAAGAGAGGAAGAAAATAATATGAAAAAAAGTAAAAAAATATTATATATGATTTTATTTATATTCAGTTTATTTATAATGAATCTATTTATAAAGAGTTTAACTGCACAAGCGGAAACTACTAACAATATTAATGTAAATTATAGTACTCACATTCAAGATTTTGGATGGGAAAAAGACTTTAGTAAAAGCAATGGAGATGTAGCAGGAACAACTGGAAAAGAAAAAAGATTAGAAGGAATAAAAATAAAGGGAAGTAATTTGCCAACAGGAGCCAAAATACAGTATCAAGTTCACATTCAAGATATAGGTTGGCAAGAATGGAAACAAGATGGAGCAACAGCAGGAACAACTGGAAAAGCAAAAAGATTAGAAGCAATCAAAATAAAATTAGTAAATATGCCAGAATATTCAATAGAATATAGAGTACATATTCAAGATATAGGATGGCAAGAGTGGAAACAAGATGGAGCAATGGCTGGGACAACTGGAAAAGCAAAAAGATTAGAAGCAATACAAATTAGAATTGTAAAGAAAACAAATAAAGGTGCAATACAAGTAGAAACAAATTTAGATCAATCTTTTTGGAAGACGATTTCTGTTTCAGGCTGGAAAATGTCAAATGTTGAAAATACGAAAATGCAAGTATTGTTAGATGATAAAGATATTACAAGTAGTTCAAAAATACAATATAAAGCTAGAACTGATTTAGATGAAAAAATATTATATGGTAGTGAAGTAGAAAATGCAAAACCAGGATTCAGTTTTCAAATATTAGTGTCAAATCTAACTGTTGGAACTCATAAATTAACATTAAAATTATTAACATCAGATGGAAAAACAGTATTAGCAACATATGATAAAAATATAAAAATAGATAAGAATATTCATATTACTTATCAGTCTCATGTACAAGATATTGGATGGCAAAGTGCAGTAGAGGATGGGGCAACAGCAGGAACAACAGGAAGAAATAAGAGAATGGAAGCATTAAAAATAAATGCATATAACTTACCGGATGGTATACAACTAAAATACCAAGCACATGTACAAGACATAGGATGGCAAGATTGGACAAATAATGGAAGCACTGCTGGTACGACAGGAAAAGAAAAAAGATTAGAAGCAATAAAAATGAAATTAGAAAACACTGACAAATATTCTATTATGTATAGAGCACATGTACAAGATTTTGGATGGCAAGATTGGGCATATGATGGAGAAATGTCAGGAACAGTAGGAGCTGCTAAAAGAATTGAAGCAATACAAATAAAAATTGTAAACAAAATAACAGAACAAAAAACAATAGTTTATTTAGACAGTTTTGTTGGAGGAGTTACAAATGAAACACATACTGTAACAGGTTGGTATATGACAAATATAAAAAATACCAAAGTACAAGTATTAATTGATAATAAACTCATATCATCAAATCCACAAAGATCTAGAGATCAAGGAGTATATAATGAAATAAAGGGATATGGTGGAGAAGAAGCAAATCCTGCTCCAAGATTCAAAGTAAATGTTGACTTTTCTAAATATTCATTAGGAAATCATACAGTAACAGCGCAAGTTTTATCTAATGATGGAAAAATAATAAAACAAACAAGTATGATAGTTCAGGTAAAAAATAGGATAGAGATGTCAACAGGAACATATGGAATATCAGGATTAAAAGCTAAAGGTGACGGAAGAGGATCAGACTTAGTATATTACAAATATGGTAGTGGACCAAATGTATTTTTTGCGACATTCTGTGTTCATGGATTTGAAGATAAATGGGCACAAGATGGAACAGAATTAGTACTAATAGCAAATAAATTTTGGGATACATTAAGAGCTAGCAATGATTACAGTTTAGCAAGTAAATGGACAATCTATATCTTCCCAGAGGTGAATCCAGATGGAAGAAGAGCAGGATGGACTAATAACGGACCAGGAAGAACAACGTTATTTAGTAATGCTCCAGCAAATAAAGGAATTGACTTAAACCGTTGTTGGTCAACGAGTTTTAGATACCAATCAAGTAATAGAAATTATACAGGAACACAAGCATTCCAAGCTTATGAAGCAAGATATTTAAGAGACTTTTTGCTAGCACATAAATCTCAAAATGGTCAAACAGTATTAGTTGACTTACATGGTTGGTTATCACAATTAATAGGTGATGCAACACTAAGAGGATATTATAGACAACAATTCCCTCAAAGTATAGATACAGCAAGTTATGGAAGCGGATACTTAATTAACTGGGCAAGAACTTCATTGGGATCTTCTACAAGAGCTGCTAAATCAGCATTAATAGAATTGCCAAGTTACATTAATACACCACAAGATGTAATAAACAATAATATTGCAAATAAATATATAGATGCAACTTTAGCTATGTTAAGAGGAATAAACTAAAGTAAATCAATATGCAAAATATAAATTATGCAAAAAATATAAATCATGCAAAAAATATAAATCATGCAAAGAATATAAATCATGCAAAAAATATAATAAATAAAAAATAATTTAAAAAAAATTAATAATTGGAGTGAAGAAAAATATAAATTCTTTGCTCCAACAATTAAATTTATGCTCTGATTTAGCAGATATCTTAAGAAGGGAGCAAAAATAATTATGAAAAAAAATAAAGTAATTATAGTATCTATAATTATTATCGCAATAATTATTATAGTATCAATAATTTTCTTTATAACAAATAAAAAAGATTACAAAGAAAATAATTTAGAAGAAAATTGGGAAAATCCTTATACTGAAATTGATAAAAATGCAATTGAATATCAAGAAAATGCCACAATTGATGAATTAAAAGAGCAAACAGGCTTAACAGCAAACAGCAATTTATATGAAATTAACACAGAATATGATGGAAGAAAAGTTTTAAATATTAAAACAGATATTCAATACAAAGTCGCATTTGCAGGAATTATAAAAGGACAAGCTCCTAAAATAGAAGAAGTAGACACAATTATACAAGAAAATCATCCGACGGAAAATGGAGTTTGGATAGAGAAAAATAGTAGAACTAAATTTTTACAATTAATAGAAGGAAATACAAATTCAGAATATAGCATTGATGAAAAAGGATATCTAAATATTAAAGAAAAAAGAGGACAGAATGATATAGATAAAAATTTAGAAAGATTAATTAAGTCTAATAAGCAAATAATTGTAACAATATCTAATATGTACTACGAAGTAGATAGTGTAACAGGAGAAATTGTGGAATATCCATTTGAACAATTAGATAGTTATCAAGCATATGACCAAATAACAAGTAAAGACAATACAATTATTGTAATAACGTCAAATACAAATAAAAACTTAACAAATCAAGATATAATGGAACAGTGGACGCAATTTTTAGAAAATTAAATAATATTAATTTGTTTTATACTAAAAAATTAATGTAACAAAATACTTGAAAAATAGATACATATAAAAACTTAACATATAATATCAATCATAAATTAAATATTATATATTAAGCCTTTATATGTATCAAAATAATTATAATATAATTGAATCAGAAAATAAAAGGAAAAAAGAAAAAGTTCAAGAGAAAGCAATAGTAACAAAATTCTCGGTTCAAAAAATTAAAGCAACAAAATATGTAAAAAAATAGAAGAGAAAGATAGTAACAAGTTATTCATAAAAAATCTAAAAAACTATTGACAATTATTTTAAAATAGTTTATACTTTAACTTGTGCTAAGCATATGAAATATAGATAATATGCTCCCTTAGCTCAGTTGGTCAGAGCAACCGGCTCATAACCGGTGGGTCCAAGGTTCGAATCCTTGAGGGAGCACCAAAAAGGTCAGTTATAAAACTGACTTTATTTTTTTTGAATTATATGATAATATATAATAAGAAAGAAGGTAGATGAAAATGACAATGCAAGAATTTAATGATTATCTAGATGATAAAATACAACAAAATGAAAATCTTATTAAAATTACATTTTATGAATTAAGAATAAAATTAAATTTATCAGAAGAAGAAACAAATCAAGTCTTAGAATGGACTAAAAATAAATTTGAAAAAATGAATTATAAAATATATTTTACAGGAGAGGAATATAAATATCAAAATTCAATAAAACAAGTACAATCAAATGAGTTAATGATTGCTATTAAAAATGTATAAAAATTAAAAAATATAAATTAAATAAAAATTTTTATGATATGTTAATAAAAATTAATGTGATAACATTGAGTAATTTTTACAATATGTATTTTTTGTGTATCCAAAATAAAAATTTAGAAAAATAAAAAAAAGTATTGACAATGACCATTGTGAATAGTATAATAAATAAGCATTTGGGTAGGTGGCCGAGTGGCTAAAGGCGGCAGACTGTAAATCTGTTCTCATT
>CANQNU010000009.1 GCA_947625295.1 uncultured Clostridia bacterium
AAAATTTCTTGCTATTTTTTTAGTTTTAAAGCCTAATTCAATTTCTTTTTCTTCATTTTGTTGAATTTCTATATCATTATAAATTTCTTTAATAATTGCCAAGTCTAATAATCTATAAGTAAATAGAGCATTTGATAAAGAATATTCTAGCCTATCAGCAGATAACTTTGGAGTATCATTATCAGCTATTGGATAAAGATGATAGTTATCTACTTCTGTTATATCAATGTTATCTCTTTTTAAAAGAGTCATAATTTCTTTTGATTGTTTAATTAATTCGGTTGTTAAATCTTCTGTGGATTCTTGAGTCATGTAATCACCATTAAGAAAATCTACACAATGTTTAAATGCAGGTGTTGCTATATCATGAAATAACCCAGACAAAGTTTGTTTTTTATCGTGCGTAAAATGCCATATTATTAAAGCAACTGCTACTGAATGATTTAGACTTGAAAAGAAAAATTCACTTTCAAATAGGTCAGAATAAATTGTACCACAAGTAACACTGATATATTGTTGTGATAATAATTCTTTCGTATCTATATATTCATTTAACCATTCTGGAAAATCAGGTTCTAATATTTTAAAATAATCTTTGACTTCTTTACTAGCGTTATTATAATATTTGTTCATTATATTTACTCCATATATCTATTATTTTATAAATTTTTTTGCTCATTTAGTTAACCTTCTTAATCTTTGTAATCATAACACAAATTTAATGTATAATCAAATTATATTTTTAATGGATTAATGTGTATTAATTACTCTAATAAGTAAAATCATCGCATCAGATGGTTAAATATCAAAAATGATGTTTTCCAAAAAAGTTTATGTAATGTATTTTATAAATAAAATTGCAATTTTATGTAAAATACGTTATAATAATAATTAGAAGCGTTATATATGCTAGGTAAAAAAATTCAAGAACCATTAACCATTGCAGTAGGAGGAGATAATATGTTTAAACTTTTTATTAAAATTCATGCAACAATTAAACAAATTGAGGCTAATAAGCGGTTAAAGAACATAGAACTGATTATTGAACCTCATAAAGCAGACAGCATTACGCTAAATGATTTAAGAACAATAATGAAGATAGTTAAAAACAACAGAGAGGTTTGTGGTAAAGCAGTATTTTATGATGATTATTTCATTGCTAGAGATTTGTTTTATGAACTTTCTTCAAAAGGCATTAAAACCGTAACAGTACAGACAGTAAGAAACAAGGTGGTTATTGAATTAAAGTGACTAATTAAGTCATTAAAAAAGGCAAGATATTTGAATGATACAAAAATATCTTGCCTTTTTTTAATACAATTTTACATATAAGCAAATGTGATTTTTATTACATTATAATCTAATCTAAAGTTTAATGATAAAATAAATAATACACTTGTAAATTTTTGCATTTTAGTGTAAAATACCAATATATTGTAAATAATAAAATAGGAGGATTGAGAAAATCAATGAGATTCGTAGATAGCGAAGAATCGAAAAAAGAATATAAAGATTTTTTAGAAAAACATGAAAGATGTAATTTTCAACAATCACTAGAATGGGCAGAAGTAAAAAAGCCAAACTGGAAACCAGAAGTGATTTTAGCAGAAGATAAAGACGGAAATATTATAGGTTCACTATGTGTATGGATTAGAAAAATGCCTATTTTTGGAAACATCATGTATTCATCAAGAGGACCAGTATGTGATATTCATGACATTGCAGTAATGAAACAATTAACAGACGGAGCTAAAGAACTTGCAAAAAAATACAAAGCAATAGTACTACGAATGGAACCAGACATTTTAAGTGAAGATGAAAATTTTAGAGACATAGTAACAAGCTTAGGATACAGAATTAAAGATGATGCAAAAGACTTTAAAGATGAAATCCAACCAAGATATGTATTTAGATTAGATATTAAAGATAAAACAGAAGAAGAAGTAATGGCAGGCTTCAAACAAAAATGGAGATATAATATTAGATTAGCTGGGAAGAAAGGCGTTACAATAAAAGAAGGAACAAAAGAAGATTTAAAAGACTTTCATAAAATTATGATAGAAACAGGAGCAAGAGATGGATTTATTATTCGTCCATTAGAATATTTTGAAAAAATGTATGATTGCTTAGGACCAGACCATATGAAAGTATTAATGGCATATTATGGAGACAAGCCAATATCAGGAGTAATACCAATATTTTATGGAAATAAAACATGGTATTTATATGGAGCAAGTAGTAATGAACATAGAAATCTAATGCCAAATTATTTATTACAATGGGAAATGATAAAAATGGCAATTAAAAGAGGAGATGACATATATGACTTCCGAGGAGTATCAGGAGTAGTTGACGAAAACCATCCACAATATGGATTATATAGATTTAAACAAGGATTTGGCGCAACATTTACAGAATTTATAGGAGAAGTCTACTTACCATTTAAACCATTAACTTATCAATTATATCGTTTTTCAGAAAAAACATTTAGGACAATTAGACAATTAAAAATGAAATTAAAAAAATAATAATTTTATACTTTTATTATTTTTCAAAAGTTAAAAAAATAAATCAAATTTATAGTAGCCTAATAAAAATATAAAATAAAAGAGGAGAAAAAATTGAACACTCTAGTAATAAATAAAAAAGATTTACAACATAATATTGAAAAAATAAAAAAATATGCAGAAAAAGGTGGAAAAGATGATAAAGGAAATTCAACAAAAATTATAGCAGTAGTAAAAGGAAATGGCTATGGATTAGGAATTGTTGAATATACAAAATTCCTAATTGATAATGGAATATCATTTTTTGCAGTAGCTACAATAGAAGAAGCTCTAAAATTAAGAAATGCAGGAATTAAAGAAGATATATTAATGTTATCATCTACAGCGATAAAAGAAGATTTGGAAAAATTAATAGAAAATAAAATTATTATAACAATAGGTTCAAAAGAATCAGCAAAAATTGCTAATGAAATAGGAAAAGAAAAAAATGAAAAAATACGAGCACATTTAAAAATAGATACAGGATTTGGGAGATATGGTTTTATATATCAAAAAAGAGATGAAATGATTGAAGTCCTAAAAAGTGTTGAAAATATTAAAATAGAAGGGACATATTCACATTTTTCAATTAGCTTTTATGACGATAAATATACCAAAAAACAATTTGACAGATTCATTGATGTAATTGAGGTATTAAAAATGAATGAAATCGAAACAGGAATGTTACACATTTGTAATTCATCAGCTTTTTTAAAATTTCCTAACATGCATTTAAATGCAGTAAGAATAGAATCTGCATTTTTAGGAAGATTATCTTTCAAAAATCATATTGGATTAAAAAAAATAGCCCATTTAGAATCTCAAGTAGCAGAAATTAAAAAATTGCCAAAAGGCTTTAACATAGGATATTCTAATATTTATAAAACAAAAGAAGACACAACAATAGCCATTATTCCATGTGGATATATGAATGGAATAAATTTGTCAAATGGTAGGGATATGTTTAGATTAGTTGATAAATTGAGATATATTTCAAGAGACATAAAAGACTTTTTTAAGAAAAAAGCAATCTATGTAAAAATAGGAGAAAATACTTGTAAAGTTTTGGGTAGAGTTGGAACTTATCATATTGTTTGTGATATAACAGGTAAAAATATAAATATTGGAGATAGAGTTATTATTCAAGTAAATCCAAAATTTGTAGACTCTAGCATAAGGAGGGAATATAGAGCATGAGTGAAGAAAAAGAAGAAATAAAACAAGATGAGCAACAAAATGATAAACAAAAACAAGGTGAACAACAAAATAATAAACAATTAAAAGATAAAAAATTAGGATTTTTTAAAAAAGTATGGTATTCCATAACAAAAATAGAGAAATATCCTGATATGGCAGCAGAAGGATTAGGAAAATCAATTAGTTACTTAGCAAAAATAGTTTTAATACTTGCAATTGTACTTTGTTTAGGAATGATGTATCAAACTTATCAATTAATACAAGAAGGAGTAACATATTTACAAAATGAGTTCCCAGACTTTTCTTATCAAGATGGAAAATTAGACATAAACTCTGAAGATGCAATTATCATTTCAGATAAAGATTCAGTTTTAGGAAAAACAATTATTAATACAAAAACAGAAAATGAACAAGAAATTAACAAATATATAAATGAAATTGAAGATGTAGGGAATGGAATAATAATTTTAAAAGATAAAGTTATTCTAAAAAATCAATCAGTAACAGGAACAATTAACTATAATTATAACGAAATATTTGGACAAATGGGAATTAATCAGTTTAATAAGCAAGATGTTATAAATTATGCAAATAGCTATCAAATAATGAATTTATATATAAGTGTATTTCTAACAATATTAATATATAGTTTTATAATGTATTTCTTAACTACTATTTCAAATGTAGTATTTTTAAGTATATTTGGATATTTAGCAACATGGATTGCAAAAATCAAAATGAGATATGTAGCAATATTTAATATGTCAATTTATGCACTTACATTATCTATTATATTAAACATGATATATGTAGCTATTAATGTTTTTGTAGAGTACAATATGGAATATTTCCAAGTAATGTATGTAGCAGTAGCGGCTATTTATTTAGTAGCAGCAATATTTTTATTAAAGACAGAATTTATAAAAAAACAAGAAGAATTAATGAAAATAGTAGAAGCACAAGAAATCATAAGAAAGCAATTAGAAGAGCAGGAAAAAGAGAAGGAAGAAAAAGAGCAAAATAAAGAAACAGGAAAAAAAGAAAATAAAGAAAATAAGGAAAATAAAGAAGAAAATAAAAAAGATAAAACAAAAGGAAAAGAAAATAAAGAAAAACAGAATAATGATAATCAAGGAGAAGAACCTGAAGGATTAAATGCATAAAACATGGAAGGAGAAAACATAATGAATAAAAAAGAAAAAGAAAATAAGAAAAATCAAAATAATATAATTATAGTTGTATTACTTATTTTAGTTGCTGTTATTATAGGATTAGGATTTTACTATATGAATAATAAAGAAGATAAAGATGAAAAAACATTAGCATATACAGATTTAATTAAAGAAATGTCATCTGGAAATATTGAAAAAGTAGAGATGACAACTGGAAGCACAACAGTAAAAGTAAAAATAAAAAATGAAGAAGAAGAAAAAACAGCAATAGTACCAGAAACTGAAAGCTTCATTACATTGGTTCAAACTAAAGTAGCAGAAGGAAATGAAATAGAGTTAATACAAAAGCCGAAGAGCATTATTACACAAATTTCAAATGTAATTATTACATTTTTACCAACAGCACTAATGATAATTTTAATAATTATGATTATAAAAATGCAAGGATTAGGAGAAAAAGGAAAAGTATATGATGATACAGAAAGAAAGACAAAAATTAAATTTGATGATGTAGCAGGACTAGATGAAGAAAAAGAGGAATTAATTGAAATCGTAGATTTTCTGAAAAGACCAGAGAAATTTGCAAAAATGGGAGCAAAAGTTCCAAGAGGAGTTTTACTATATGGAAAACCAGGAACAGGAAAAACATTAATAGCAAAAGCAATTGCTGGTGAAGCAGATGTCCCATTTATTTCTATGAGTGGTTCTGAATTTATAGAAATGTTTGCAGGTCTTGGAGCATCTAGAGTCAGAAAACTATTTGAAAAAGCTAGAAAAATAGCACCATGTATTGTATTTATTGATGAAATAGATGCAATTGGAGCAAGAAGATCATCTAATAGTGGAGCTGAGACAGAAAACAATCAAACTTTAAATCAATTATTAGTAGAAATGGACGGATTTAGTTCAGAAGAAACAATTATAGTACTTGCAGCAACAAATAGACCAGAAATGTTAGATAAAGCATTATTAAGACCAGGAAGATTTGATAGACAAATTACAATACCAACTCCAGATTTAAAAGGAAGACTAGAAATATTAAAAATACATGCTAAAGAAAAAAGATTAGCAGAAGATGTAAATTTAGAAAGCATTGCAGAAGATACAGCAGGATACACAGGAGCAGAATTAGCAAATATTCTAAATGAAGCGGCAATTATAGCAACAAAAAGAAAACATGAAGAAATTGAAAACGAAGATGTAGAAGAAGCGGTAAAAAAAGTAACAGTAGGTTTAGAAAAACGAGCAAGAGTGATATCAGAAAAAGACAAAAAATTAACAGCATATCATGAAGCAGGACATGCAGTTGTAAGTAGATATCTACCAACACAGACAGATGTAAAAGAAGTATCAATTATTCCAAGAGGTGTTGCAGGTGGATATACAATGTACAAATCAGATGAAGACAAATATTATATTTCAAAAACAGAAATGCAAGAAAAATTAATTGCATTATTAGGTGGACGAGCAGCAGAGAAGTTAGTATTAGATGATATTTCAACAGGAGCAAGTAATGATATAGAAGTAGCAACAAAAATTGCAAGGGATATGGTAACAAAATATGGAATGAGTGATACATTAGGACCAATTGATTTCCAAGGAAAAGAACCATATGAAATGCAAATGTTTGGTGAAAATATCGGAGATAAAATAGGAGCAGAAGTAAAACAATTAATAGATACTGCTTATCAAGATGCACAAGAATTATTAAAACAACACAGAGATAAGCTAGACGCAATAGCACAAGCATTATTAGAAAAAGAAAAAATCAATGAGCAAGATTTTAAAAGATTTTTTGATTAATATAACAAGTGTGACAAGGAGGCATACCTTTTTGTCACATTTATTTTTTAAATATAATAAAAAAGTTTTATAATTATATTTTTTCATAACTTTGTGTGTCGCAACTTTCATAATAGAAGGAACTAGTATGTAAGTTGCTCCAATCGCACTCACTTTGTTCGTTTGGTCGCTTACGCAGTTATTCAAAATATAATTATAAAGCTTTTTTTATAGTTTAAAATAGTAACAAAAAGAGGACTCCCTCTTGTAACACGTTATAAAAATAGTTATAATATAAAATATAAAGTGTCAAAAATCTAGTATCTCTTAATATATTGTAAAACTACAAGAAAGAAGGTGTATATATGCAAATAAGAGAAGCAATGAAAAAAGGAACTATAATATTAAAAGCAAATGAAATTGAAAATCCAAACCTAAAATCAAGATTACTTATGCAATACATATTAAATAAATCAAGGCAATATTTATTAGTTCATGATGATGAACAACTAAGTAAAGTTCAAGAGTCTCAATATTTTAATAATATCGAACAATTGATAAATGGGATACCATTACAGCATATTACACATAGTCAAGAGTTTATGAAAATGAATTTTTATGTAGATGAAAATGTATTAATTCCAAGGCCAGATACGGAAATTTTAGTAGAGGAAAGCATAAAAATAGCAAAAAAGATAGGCGCAAAAAAAATATTAGATTTATGTACAGGTAGTGGAGCAATTGCGATATCTATTGCAAAATATATTGAAAAAAGTGAAATTACTGCAATAGATATCAGTACAGAGGCATTAAGAGTTGCAAAATTAAATGCAAAAAATAATGAAGTAGAAAACAAAATAACTTTTATAAAGTCAGATTTATTTGAAAATATAAAGAAAGAGAAATATGACATGATAGTTTCAAACCCACCATACATTAAAAGAGACATAATTAGTACTTTAAATAAAGAAGTTCAAAAAGAACCTAATATTGCTTTAGATGGTGGTTACGACGGATTAGATTTTTATCGAAAAATTATAAAACAAGGATTTGAGTATTTAAAATATAATGGATATTTATGTTTAGAAATAGGATATGATCAAAAAGAAGATGTACTTGAATTATTGGATAAGCAAGAGCAATATACAAACATAATATCAAAAACAGATTTAAGCGGAAATGATAGGGTAATCATGGCACAATTAAAATAGAAAATAAGGAGGAAAATATGTCTTTTTCATCAGATATTAAGCAAGAGTTAAATAATATAAAAAATTTAACTAATAAAGAATTAGTAAAATATGAATTAATGGGATATCTTGTTTCAGGAAATATAGATATAAAGAAAAATGACATAGAATATACAACAGAAAGCGATTATAATATTAATCGATTTTCGAAATTATTATCTAATTTAAATATTGATCATAATATTGATGTAAATGGAAGAACATTTATTATTAAAGTAAAAAAGAAGAATATAAAAGATATTGTTATAATCAATGAAAATGAAATTTTAATGAAAGAAGAAATAAAGTTTGAAAATAACCAAGAAAAACTAAGAGCAATTATAAGAGGAATGTTTCTTGGATCAGGTTCTATTAATAATCCTGAAAATAAATATCATTTAGAAATTATTTTCTCTAATCATCAAACATTAGAAACAGCAATTTATATATTAGAAAAATTAGATATAAAAGTGAAAAAAATGAATGTAAAAAATAAATACTATATTTATTTAAAAGAAGGAGAAGAAATCTCAAAAATGTTAGCTCTAATAGGAGCAAACAAAGCAGTTATGAAATTTGAAGAAATTCGAATCCAAAGAGAAATGAGAGGAAAAGTAAATAGACTAGTAAACTGTGAAGCAGCAAATTTAAATAAAACAATTAATGCATCAGTAGAGCAAATTGCAGCAATTCATAAGTTAAAAGAAAATGGAAAATTCAATAAATTAAACGATAATTTAAAGGAAATTGCTGAATTAAGACTGGAGAATCCAGATGTATCATTAATAGAATTAGGAAAAATGCTAAAAAAACCTGTAGGTAAGTCAGGAGTAAACTATCGTTTAAAAAAGATTATAGAGCTTGCAGAAGAATAACCAAAAGAAACAAGTGTGACCAAGGGGACACACACTTTGATTACATTTGGCCAAGGGGATACGCACCTTGATTTTAACCTGTAGTCATTTAGCTAAGAAGGTGATAATAGTTGTATAAACAAGAATTAGGTATATATATTCACATTCCATTTTGTAAACAAAAATGTTATTATTGTGATTTTATATCTTATACTAATAAAGAGAAAAAAATAGATGAATATATTAATTGTATAATAAAAGAGTTAAATTCTTATGAAATCGAAAATTATAATGTTACTACAATTTATATAGGAGGAGGTACACCTTCTTTTATTGATTGTACTTATATAAAAGAAATAATGAAAGTTTTAAAAGACAAATTAGTACATAATCAGACTAATTGGGAAGATATAGAAATTACAATAGAAGTGAATCCAGGTACTGTAACTTTACAAAAATTAAAATGTTATATAGAAGCGGGAATTAATAGAATTAGTATAGGTTTGCAAACTACAAATGATAAACTATTAGAACAAATAGGAAGAATTCATACATACGAAGAATTCCTTGATGCGTATAAAATGGCAAGAAAAGTAGGTTTTAAAAATATTAATATAGATTTTATTTTAGGATTGCCAAATCAGACAATACAAGATTTGAAGGATACAATTGAAAAAGCAGTTCAACTAAATCCAGAACATATAAGTGTATATTCTTTAATTGTAGAAGAAAATACGAAAATAGAAAAATTAATTAATGAAGGAAAATTGAAATTACCTGAAGAAGAATTAGAAAGACAAATGTATTGGTATGTGAAAAATAAATTAGAATTGAATGGGTACAATCATTATGAAATATCTAATTTTGCAAAAAAAGGCAAAGAATCAAGACACAATAAAAATTGTTGGGAACAAAAACAATACATAGGAATAGGTGCAGCAGCACATTCATATTTAAATAATGAAAGATATTCTAATATAGAAAATTTAGAAAGTTATATAAAAAATATTGAATTAGGAAATATAGAAAAAAATAAAATAGTTCATGAAATTCAAAATATTGAAGATGCTAAAAAAGAATATATGATATTAGGATTTAGAAAAATAGAAGGAATAAGTATAAACAGATTTAAAGAAAAGTTTGGAGAAAACCCAATTTATGTATTTAGAAAAGAACTAGAAAAATTAGTAACAGATGGGTTAATAGAGATTGATCTAGATAAAATAAAGCTTACTAATAAGGGATTAGATTTAGCAAATTTAGCATTTGAAGAATTTGTATAAAAGAGAAATTTTCTTCTTTTAAAAATAAATAATATTAATAGAAGAAACATAGTGTCCTAGAACAATAGCCACAAAACTCTCTATATGTAATATGGGAGCAACTTTATATATTTTTGCAATAATTTGTTCTGTTTGCTTGTTTTTTATTTAAAAATATTATATATTGGTAAATATAGGAAATGATAAAAAGCAGATGTGGTTTTGCCACCAATTTTTATGAATCTTCATAGGAGAGGTGGTGATGTTTATGGTTAAAGTAATACTATTCTTTATAATAGCATTTATGATATCTTTAACATTAAATGTTGCCTTGGCTACAGTTCTGTATAAGAACTGGGTTGATAGCAGGCTACATAAATAAAAAAGACTCACATCTGTACTTTGCTAGGTAGATGTGAGTCTTCTCAAACTATTTGGCAAAACCACGTTTGTGGATTTGTCATTTCCTATTTTTATTATACATAGATTATTTAATTTTGTCAAATGCTAATTTTTTTTAATAAATTTAAATAAGCTATAATATTATATAAAAGAAGATGTTTTTATAGAACACTAAATCCCATAAAAACATCCAGACTATTCTAAATGCTGAGTATAGAGTTATAAAAAACAAAAAGAAAAAATGTTCGTAAAAAGTATTGACAAAAATAAAAAAAATCGATACAATAAAAGCGAACATTTTTTTAGTAATATTTTAGGAGGTAAAAATGATAGCAACACTACATATAAAAAATATAGGAATTATAGAAGATATATGTATAGATTTAAATAAAGGGCTAAATGTATTAACAGGAGAAACAGGAGCAGGAAAAACCCTAATAATAGACTCTTTACAAATTATATCAGGAGGAAGATTCTCAAAAGAAATGATAAGAAAAGGAGAAACAAACTCTTTTGTTGAACTATGCCTATATGAACCAGAAAATGAAAATTCAATAGAAGGAAATATTATAGTGTCAAGAGAAATTCAAAACAACGGAAAAAATATGTGTAAAATAAATGGAAGAATGGTAACTGTAAATGAATTAAAAGAATTTATGTCACAATTCATTGAAATACATGGGCAAAATGACAATCAAAACTTATTAGATAACAAATTACACCTTGAATATTTAGATGGATTTATAGGAAACCAAATAACAAATAAAAAACAAGAATATGAAAAATTATATAATAGATATAATGAAATAAAGCAACAACTAAAACAAAACTTTGGAGATGACAAAGAAAGACAAAGAAAATTAGATTTATTAAAATATCAAATAAATGAAATACAAGAAGCAAATCTAAGAAAAAAAGAAGAAAAAGAACTAGAAGAAAAAAGAAAAATAATGATAAACTCAGAAAAAATAGTAGAGAACTTAAATGAAGCAGACAATTTGATAGGAGAAAATAGCATAGACAGCATAAGTATGGCAATTAGAGCTTTAGAAAAAATAGAAAATATTGATGAAAAATACGAAAAAGTATCAGCAAATTTAAAAAACATATATTATGAACTACAAGAATTATCAAGAGATATATCAAGTTACAAAGAAGAGATATACTTTGATGAAGAAGAAAATAATTATATAGAAGAAAGATTAGACCTAATATATTCTTTAAAACGTAAATATGGAAATACAATTGAAGAAATACTTATATACCAAGAAGAAATAAAAAATGAAGTAGACAGAATAGAAAACCTAGAAGAATATAATAACAAACTAAAAAAAGAACAAAAAGAAATAGAAGAAAAAATGAATTTAATAGCATCAGAAATTCATAAAATAAGAAAAGAAAATGCCATTAAATTAAGTAAACAAATTAATAATGAATTAGAAGATTTAGAAATGAAAAATGCAAAAATTAACATTCATGTTGATTATATAGATGAAGAATATTTCAAAGAAGGAAAAGATATTATTACATTTTACATTACAACAAATATTGGAGAAGACGAAAAAGAATTATCAAAAATAGCATCAGGAGGAGAAATGTCTAGAACAATGCTTGCAATAAAAAAAGTATTAGCAGATTCAGACAAAATGCCAGTACTTGTATTTGACGAAATTGATACTGGAATTAGTGGAAAAGCAGCTAGTTCAGTAGCAAAAAAATTAAAAGCAATTTCGCAAAATCATCAAGTATTATGTATTTCTCATTTACCAAATATAGCAGCAATTGCAGATTACAATTATTATATTAGCAAAAATGTAAAAGAAGAAAGAACAAAAACACAAATAAAACTATTGAAAGAAAATGAAGTAATAGAAGAAATTGCAAGAATTTCATCAGGAGAAGTTAATGAAATTACGTTAAAATATGCAACAGAATTAAGAAACAAAAAAGCATCGTAAATGATGCTTTATTTTGTTTTATTATTAAAATCAACCATTTTTATAGTTGAGAATATAGCAAATGCAAAAATAATTACTATTAATCCTATTAATGTTGCTATACCAGCTTTTGGCAATGGTGTAGAAGGTAAAGCTTCAACTTTAGGTTCAGTAAGTTTTAACTTAGGTGATATATCAGAAGTTTTAGATTGTTGATTTTCATTAAAATCTGTATAAGAAAGATCAACCTTTTTATTTGTATTTAATATTTTATCAACAATAGCACTATCAAAATTTTCTTTTAATTTTAACTTATATTGAACAGTAGCTGTTTCTCCGCTTGATAATTTAGGAATTGTCCATGTTATAGAGTTATTTTTTGTATCTACTGTTGCTGATATATCTCCATGAGTTGCTTTTGATACATAAGAAAAGTCAAAGTTTTTTATAATTTCGTCAGGAAAATAGTCAACTATTTTAATATTTTCAAGTGATTTTGCAATAGGTACTAAATTATTGTAAATATCATTTGTAATAGTTTCTTCTATTTTGTCATCAGTAACATAATAAAATTTACCAGCAGTAGGTTTTGACGTAGTTCCAAAGATTTCAGAAATAATATTTCCAAATGATTTTGAAGTAGTTGCAGGAACATAAGAATCATCAGAAATTCCTGTTAGCATAGTAATAAGATTAATATTAAGTTTTGTCATAGATTGCAAAGTATTTTTTGTTTTTGAGATAACATCATCTGAATAATAATTTTTATCATAATTTATTGCAACATTTGGTACACCGTCGGTCAAAATTATAATATATTTATTTTCAGCTGTTTTAGTAAATTGTTGAGATGCTAACTGTAATCCTGATTCTAAATTTGTTCTAGGTCCATTGGCTTCAATGTTTTGTATTGCTGTTTTTAGATTGTTTGCATTATTAGTAAGTGTAGATATAACAGATGCATCTTCTAATGTTCCTTCTTTAGTAATATCTGTGTTTGTAGAAAAACTAACAATACCAATTTTTAATTTTTCATTATCTTTTAAAAGATTATTAATTAATGTAGTAGCAGAATCAAAAATTAAATCTTTTCTAGTTCTATTTGCTGAAATTGTTTCTTTCATACTATCTGAGTTATCAAGTACTAATATTAATTCTCCTGTTGGTTTAATTGAAGCTGACTCATTTGTTACCTTTAATTGTAAAGTTACTTCTTTATTTTTTAAATCCTTTGATATTAATTTTTTTTCAAATGTTGAATTTTCTTCAAGATTAATTGTACAAACTGGTTCTTCAACTACACTCATTGTAACTGTACTATATGATGCAAATGAAATATTTGTTAGTAAAATTATAATAAAAAATAAAATTAAAAATACTTTTTGTTTCATAAAAATTCTCCTATCTGTTATTTATATGTATATATTTTAACATAAATAAAAAAATATACAACAAAAAAACAAAATTTTTTGTATAAATTATATTTATAATTTATAGTTAATAAAATGAAATTATTATATTCTGATACTAATTATATAAATTTAATTGTAAAAAATTATAATTATACAAAGTATAAAAATTCCAAAATATGTATAAAATACAAAATAAGAAGGAAAAAATTTCTAAATTAAAAGGAGGAAAATTATGAGAAATTTTTTAGAAATTGAAAAAATAAAAGCAATAGAAATATTAGATTCAAGAGGAAATCCTAGTGTACAAGTAGAAGTGATATTAGAAGATGGAACAGTAGGTACTGCTTCAGTACCATCAGGAGCATCAACAGGAAGTTTTGAAGCTGTAGAACTACGAGATGGAGATAAATCAAGATATATGGGAAAAGGAGTACAAAAAGCAGTTGAAAATGTAAATAAAAAAATTGCAAAAGAATTAATAGGAATGAATATATTTGAACAAAGAAAGATTGATCAAACAATGTTACAATTAGATGATACACCTAACAAATCTAACTTAGGTGCAAATGCTATTTTAGGAGTATCATTAGCAATAGCAAAAGCAGCGGCTAATGCATTAGGATTAGAATTATATCAATATTTAGGAGGAATAAATGCAACAGAATTACCAATTCCAATGATGAATATATTAAATGGAGGAAAACATTCAGATAATAATATAAGTATTCAAGAATTTATGATTATGCCGATTGGAGATATAACATTTGCAGAAAGATTACGTAGAGGGGCAGAAATATATCATACATTAAAAAAAGTATTAAAAGAAAAAGGGTATTCAGTAGGAGTAGGAGATGAAGGAGGATTTGCCCCAAACTTAAGTAATGAAGAAGAAGCAATAGAAGTTATTATAGAAGCAATAAAAAAAGCTGGATATCAACCAGAAAAAGACATTATGCTAGCTTTAGACATTGCAAGTACAGAAATGTATGAAGAAGCTAAAAAGATAGGAAAAGACGGATATTATTTTTGGAAGACGGAAGAATTTAAAACAAAAGAAGAAATGATACAATACATTATAGATTTATGTGAAAAATATCCTATTATTTCAGTAGAAGATGGATTAGCAGAAGAAGATTGGGAAAGCTGGGAGAAACTAACAAAGGCAATAGGAGAAAAAGTACAACTAGTTGGAGACGATCTATTTGTAACTAATAAATCAAGACTAAGAAGAGGAATAGATAAAGAAGTAGCAAATGCAATTTTAATTAAACCAAATCAAATTGGAAGTTTAACAGAAACATTAGATACCATAAAAATGGCAAAACAAAACGGATATAGAACTATTATATCCCACAGATCAGGGGAAACAGAAGATACTACAATAGCAGACATTGTAGTTGCTGTAAATGGAGGTCAAATAAAAACAGGTGCACCTTGTAGAATAGATAGAGTTGCTAAATATAATAGATTATTAAAAATTGAAGATAATCTTAAAAATATTTAGTTTATAGAGCTCAGTAACAAAGCAAAAGTAGAAAATATGCATAAAAAATCAAACTAAAATAAAAAAACACTTGATAAAAATGGAAAGATATGCTAAAATATAAAAAGAATGTAAAAAACCGATGAAAAAGCAAAGTATATATATTAAGAATATTAATAGAGAAAATGGTCTAAGGCTGGAAACCATTAATGGATAATATATAGAAATTTCACTTTTTAGGTCCTTTTTTGAAAAGTTTAACCAAGTAGAAAAAGGCGATTGCAACGTTACAGCAAATGAGGTTAGCCAATAAAAGCTAATAAAATTAGGTGGTACCACGAAAATGATGACCATTTCGTCCTAAGAGAATAAAGGATGAAATGGTTTTTTGATGAGAAAATTTATACAAAAATAATTTTTTTAAAACACACTAATATCTTAGAAAAAACAATTATAAAAAACAATAGTTTTTTGAAAGGAATGATATGAAATGAAAGAACAAATTTTAAAAATTAAGGAAAATTCAATTAATGAAATAAAAGAATGTAACAACTTAAAAATACTAAATGATTTAAAAGTAAAATATTTAGGAAAAAAAGGAGAACTTACTTTGGTACTAAGACAAATGGGAAGTATATCACCAGACGAAAGACCAATTATAGGAGAATTAGTAAATAAAGTAAGAGATGAACTAAATATAATAATAGAAGAAAAAGAAAAAGAATTAAAAAAAGAAGAACTACTAAAAAAATTAGAAACAGAAAATATAGATGTTACAGAACCAAGTAAAAAAATAAATTTAGGTTCACTACATCCAATTACACAAATAATAAATGAAGTTGAAGAAATCTTTTTAGGAATGGGATATGAAATAGCAGATGGGCCAGAAGTAGAAAAAGCTATATACAATTTTGACAAATTAAATACACCACCAGATCACCCAGCAAGAGATTTACAAGATACTTTTTACATTAATGATGACATAGTTTTAAGAAGTCAAACTTCACCAGTACAAGCAAGAGTAATGGAAACGCAAAAACCACCAATAAAAATTATTTGTCCAGGAACAGTATATCGTTCAGACAGTGTAGATGCAACACATTCACCAGTGTTTCATCAAATAGAAGGATTAGTAATTGACAAAAATATATCAATGGCAGATTTAAAAGGAACATTAGAAATGTTTGCTAAAAAATGCTTAGGAGAAAATACAAAAATAAGATTTAGACCACACCACTTTCCATTTACAGAACCAAGTGCTGAAGCAGATGTATCATGCTTTGTATGTGGAGGAAAAGGTTGTAGAGTATGTAAGCAAGAAGGTTGGATAGAACTTTTAGGATGTGGAATGGTTCATCCAAATGTTCTTAAAAACTGTGGAATTGATCCAAATGAATATTCAGGATTTGCTTTTGGATTTGGAGTAGAAAGAATTGCAATGGCAAAATTCGGAATAGAAGATATGAGACTATTATTTGAAAATGATGTAAGATTTTTAAAACAATTTTAATATATATGTTAATAATAAAATATAAATTTGTTATTTAGTAGATACATAATAGCAAATCAATTAATTATAATTTAGTTAATTAAGGAGTGTTGAAATAAAAAATGGGAATTTTTAAAAAAGAATATACATTTAGTGATGCTGTGCAAAAAATTAGTGCTGATAGAGATAATAAATATACAACGATACCATTAAGTAATGGTAAATACTTAGTTGTTAAATCTGATGAAGCCGAAAAAATAATAAATAAACAAAAATTAAGAAAAGGAACAAGAGATATAATAACTCGAAAAGTAGTAAGTACATACAAACAACGAAAACAAGATTTTCAAAATGAAATTAATGGTAATGGAGCTTATCAAAATGCACAAAAAGTTCCACAGTATAATAATTATCAGGCAACTAAAGGATATAGAAATAGTTTAACAGAAATAGATAGATAGAGATAGAAAGGAAGAAAAGATATGAAAGCAAGTGTTGAATGGTTAGAAGAATACAGTGATATTGATGTTGATGCAATTAAATTAGGAGACATTTTAACAATGACAGGGTCTAAGGTAGAAACAATAGAACAAAAAGGAAATGATATTAAAAATGTAGTGGTAGGAAAAATTTTAGAGATTAAAAAACACCCTGATGCAGATAAACTAGTTGTAACTAAAGTAGACATTGGAGAAGAAACTGTACAAATTGTTACAGGTGCAAACAATATAAAAGAAAATGATATTGTTCCAATTGCAAAAGATGGATCAGAATTACCAGGTGGAGTAAAAATAAAAAAAGGACAATTAAGAGGAATTGATTCATGTGGAATGATGTGTTCAGTAGGAGAATTGGGATTAGAATTAGCAGATTATCCAGGACAAATAGAACATGGGATTATGATATTAGATAAAAGCCTAGAAAAAGAGTTAGGAAAGAACATTGTAGATGTATTAAATTTAAAAGAAGACATCATCGACTTTGAAATTACATCTAATAGACCAGACTGTTTATCAATTGAAGGACTAGGAAGAGAAACAGCAGTATCATTAAACAAAGAATTTAAAAATCCAAGAAAAAATATAGACGAACAAAAAGTAGAAGACAAAAAAGAAATAGAAGGATTAACAGTAGAAATTACAGCACCAGATTTATGTTATCGTTACATAGCAAGAATAGTCAAAAATGTAAAGATTGGACCTTCACCAGAATGGATGAAAAGAAGATTAAAAGCTTGTGGAATAAGAAGCATAAATAATATAGTAGATATAACAAATTACGTTATGCTAGAAATGGGTCAACCAATGCATGCATTTGACATAAATTCAATAGAAGGGAAACATATCACTGTAAGAAGAGCTAAAAAAGGAGAAAAAATCACAACACTTGATGAACAAGAGAGAATATTAGACGAAAATGACTTAGTAATAAGTGATAAAAATAAAGCAGTAGCAATAGCAGGAGTAATGGGAGGACTTAATTCAGAAATAGAAAATGATACTCAAACAGTAGTATTTGAGTCAGCAGTATTTTATGGAGGAAGTGTAAGAAAAACAGCTAAAAAAGTTGGCTTAAGAACAGAAGCATCTTCTAGATTTGAAAAAGGTTTATCTGCAGAAAATGCATTAAGAGCAATTAATAGAGCAGTAGAATTAGTAGAGCAAATTGGAGCAGGAGAAGTAATTGAAGGAAAAATTGATGTATATCCAACAAAACAAAAAATAAATAAAATACCACTAGAAGTAGAAAAAATTAATAATCTATTAGGAATTCAGTTATCAAAACAAGAAATGATAGATATCTTAGAAAAATTAGAAATAAAAGTGGAAAATGATATGGCAATTGCTCCATATTTTAGAATGGACTTAGAATTTGTAGCAGACATAGCAGAAGAAATACTTAGATTCTATGGATATGATAAATTAGAAACAACATTAGCAAATGCAGAAACAACAATTGGAACTAGAAATAAAGAACAAAAAATTCAAAAGAAAATAACAGAAATATTAGTAAATAGTGGATTATCAGAAATTTATACTTATGGATTTGTAAGCCAAAAAGATTTAGAGCAATCTAAAATCAAAGAATCATTAATTGAAAATGCAATTACAATACAAAACCCATTAAGTGAAGAATACAAATTAATGAGACCAACAACAGTACCAAGTATGATGCAAATGTTAGCAAATAATGCAAACAAGAAAAATCAAAATGTAAAATTATTTGATATATCAAGAAATTACAAAAATATAAATAATGAAATAGAAAATGGAGAAGTACCGTTACAAGAAAACATTTTAACAATTGGAATGTATGGAGATGACACAGATTTTTACACACTAAAAGGATTAGTAGAAAATATATTAGAAGCAATTAGTGTTAGCAGATATGACATAGAAAAAGAAACACAAAATACATCTTATCACCCAGGAAGATGTGCAAATTTAAAAGTAGGGATAGATACAATTGCGACAATAGGAGAAGTACATCCAGAAGTACTTGCAAATTATGACATAGAAAAAAGAGCATATTTAGCAGAAATAAACATTACAAAACTTGTAAAATATTCAAGAGAAAATAAAAAGTATGTTGAAGTACCAAAATTCCCAGCAGTGGAAAGAGATATAGCAATGCTTGTAGATGAAAAAATAGAAGTAGGACAAATAGAAAAAATAATAACAAAAAAAGGTAAAAAACTATTAGAAAGCATAAAACTATTTGATATATACAGAAACGAAAAATTAGGAGAAAATAAAAAGAGTGTAGCATATAGCTTAATTTTTAGAGATAAAAACAAAACTTTAAGTGACGAAGAAATAAATAAAGCTATGGAAAGCATAATAGAAGAACTTCAAAAAACAATAGGAGCAGAATTAAGAGGAATATAAATCCATTAAAAAAATTAAAAAGCAATAAAAAACTAAATAAAATTAAATATTGAAAAAAATAAATAAAAAAGCTAGACAAATGAAAAAAAATATCATAAAATAATAGTGAAATTTAAAAGAGAAACAAAGGAGAAAAAAATGGAAAAAGTAAAAAATGAAGAAAAGAAAAAATTAAGCGTACCAGCAACAATTTTATTAACAGTTGCAGCTACATTTGGTATAATTACATTAATTGGAGTTATTTACGCAATAATTTCTATATTATAATAAAATAAGCCATACAAAAAAGACTACAAAAAACGTAGTCTTTTTTGCGTCCGAGACAGTTAAATGCTACAAATTTTTTTACATATACTTTTGATCAAAAAGTGCCTGATTATCCGCTAAAACTTTCATTTTTTGAGAAAGCCTAAAAGCGGATATTTTTTCTGCCACTTCTTTGTCTTCTAATGCAATAATAGAAGCAGCTGCCAGGGCAGCATTTTTGACTGCATCAATCCCAACGGTAAGAACCGGAATTCCTGGTGGCATTTCTGAAAGTGATAATACAGCTTCAAAACCGTGATATTTACCGCCTGACAATGGAACTCCTATAACAGGTTTAATTGTGTGAGAGGCGATAACTCCTGCTAATGCTGCACTCATTCCAGCTCCTGCAATGATAACTTTATATGAAGGATTAAAATCTACTTCCTTGATAAAAGCAGAGAGCTCCTCTGGAGTCCGATGAGCTGAAAAAATATTTTTTTTGTAAAAAATACCCAACTCATCTAATATACTTTCTGCTTTTTCCATGATAGGAAGATCTGAAGAACTTCCCATAATAATTGCTACTGTTGATTCCATAAGAGAATCCTCCTTTTGAATATATGATCTCGGACTAACATTACAGAAATATATAATGTGTTAATATTATATCATGCACTTAACTTTATGTCAATTAAAATATATTATTACAAATTGAAAAAAAATTTAGAAATCCCTTGACAAAATTGAAAAAATAGTGTAAAGTATATTAGCATTACAAAACACAATTATATAATGAATTGTGGATAAGTCAATGTGAAAACCAAGAAAAGAGGTAGTCATATGGAAGAAAAAGTAAAAATAAGTATGCTATGTGAATTTTACGGAACACTTTTAACAAAAAAACAATACGAATTCATTAATGACTACTACAACAATGACTTGTCATTATCAGAAATTGCAGAAAATAATGAAATAACAAGACAAGCCGTACGAGACATAATCAAGAAGGGAGAGAAAAAACTTTTCGAATACGAAGAAAAGCTAATGTTTATGAAAAGGACGTTAAATCAAGAAAAGAAAATAGAAAAAGCTTTATCAGAATTAACAAAAATACAAAAAGAATATTCAGATAAACAAATAGCAAATGTTTTAGAAGATATAAAAAAAGAATTAAACGGTTTAGTATAAAAATTATAAAAAGAATGGGAGTGAAAAATATGGCTTTTGAAGGATTATCATCTAGATTACAAGAAATAACAAGAAAGATGAGAGGAAAAGCAAGGATAACAGAATCTGACTTAAAAGATATGTTAAGAGAAGTAAAACTTGCACTTTTAGAAGCTGACGTCAACTATAAAATTGTAAAAGAATTTATTGCAACCATTCGGAGATAAAGCACTTGGTCAAGATGTATTAAAATCATTAACACCAGGTCAACAAGTAGTAAAAATAGTTAAAGACGAATTAGTAGAACTACTTCGGAGGAACAGAAAGTAAAATAAACTTTACACCAAATCCACCAACTGTAATAATGTTAGTAGGACTTCAAGGTTCAGGAAAAACAACAACATGTGGAAAACTTGCAAATCTTTTAAGAAAACAAGGAAAGAAACCACTATTAGTTGCATGTGATGTATATAGACCAGCAGCTATCAAACAATTACAGGTTGTAGGAAAACAATTAAACATTCCTGTTTTTAGTAATGAAGCATCAAAAGATGTTGTACATATAGCGAAACAAGCAATGTCAACAGCAATATCAAAATTAAATGATGTAGTAATATTAGATACAGCAGGGCGTTTACATATAGATGAAGCTTTAATGGATGAACTAAAAAACTTAAAATCAAATATCAAACCACATGAAATATTATTAGTAGTAGACAGTATGACAGGGCAAGATGCAGTTAATGTATCAGAAAAATTCAATGAAGCCTTAGGAATTGATGGAGTTGTTTTAACAAAGTTAGATGGTGATACTCGTGGTGGAGCAGCTTTATCAGTAAAAAAAGTAACAGGAAAACCAATAAAATTTGCTGCAACAGGCGAAAAAATGAGTGACTTAGAGATATTCCATCCAGATAGAATGGCACAAAGAATCTTAGGAATGGGAGATATTCTATCAGTTATTGAAAAGGCAGAGGAATCATTTGATTTAGAGCAAGCAGAAAAACTAGAAAAACAATTAAAGAAAAAAGAATTAGACTTAGATGATTATTTATTACAATTAAGACAAGTAAAAAAGATGGGATCTTTCTCATCACTATTAAAAATGATACCAGGAATGAATCAAATAAAAGACTTGAAAGTAGATGACAATGAATTTGTGAAAATAGAAGCAATTATATGTTCTATGACAAAACAAGAAAAGAAAGACACAAGGTTATTAAATGCAAGTCGTAGACAACGTATAGCAAAAGGTAGTGGAACAACAGTACAAGATATAAACAAATTTATAAAATCTTTTGAAATGACACAAAAAATGATGAAACAAATGAAGAACAATAAAGGTGGAATGAAAAAATTACTAAATGGTATTGACGAAAATACATTAAAAAACTTTAAAATTTAAATACAGTTCTAAATTTAAAACTGTAAATAAAACTATAAAATTACAATAAATTAAGTTATTAAATTTAAGTTAGCTGTGTGAATAAAATAAGCGACAGATAACTTGTACAAATATTATATAAATATTAAATGAATTTTAGAAAAATTAATTAAGCAAAATTAAACTTACATAATAAATATTTTTCAGATTCATGAAAAGAAAAATGGACATAGTGTCCTAAAGAATTCTTTAAAAAGATAAAAATGGACGTCCAAAATCACAGAGGAGGTGAATTAAATGGTAAAAATCAGATTACAAAGACAAGGAAAGAAAAAAGCTCCATTTTACCATATCGTAGTTGCAGATTCAAAAAGCCCAAGAGATGGTAAAATTATTGAACAACTTGGAACATATGATCCAATGACAGATCCTGCTACAATCGTTTTAGATAACGAAAAAGTAGAAAAATGGATTAAAAATGGTGCAAAACCAACAGACACTGTTAAAGATTTAATCGAAAAAGCTCAAAGCAAATAATTGCATTAAAGAAAGACGGAGGAAAATATGAAAGAAATTTTAGAAACAATCATCTTAAATTTAGTAGATGATAAAGATGCTGTCGAAATTAATGAAGTCGAAGGCGAAAAATCAATTATATTTGAAGTAAAAGTTGCAGAGACAGATATGGGTAGAGTAATAGGAAAGCAAGGAAGACTTGCACAATCAATAAGAACTGTAATGAAATCAGTAGCTGGAAAAGAACATAAAAAAGTTTCAGTTGAATTTATTGGATAAATTTTATAATTGGAGATAAATTATGACAGAATACTTTGAAATTGGTCAAATTGTTAATACATTTGGTATAAAAGGAATGGTAAAAGTAAAACCATTTACAGAAAATGTTGAGCAATTTGAAGAATTAGAAAAAATATATATCAAAAACAAAAAAGGAAAGAAAGAATATAAAATACAAGAAGTAAAATATCATAAGCAAATGGTTCTAATAAAATTTGAAGGAATTGAAAATCCTGAAGATGCAGATTTATTAAGAGGAAGTTATCTAGTTATTAATAGAAAAGATGCAAAACCTCTTGAAGAAGGAACTTATTATATTGTAGATTTATTAGGTTTAGAAGTCTACACAGACGAAGGAATTTTACTTGGAAAAGTAGATGATATTTTTAATACTGGTAGTAATGATATATATGTTGTAAAAGATGAATTAGGAAAACAAGTACTTTTACCAGGAATAGAAGATGTTATCAAAGAAGTTGATATTGAAAATGGTAAAATAACAGTTCATATCATACCTGGATTAATGTAAATATAATACAGTTTAAAAATAATATTATTTATATATAATGGTTGTTTATATAATAAGTTAATATTTTTGAACTAAATATAAATATTAAGAAAGGGATATAAATTAATATGAAATTTGATATTCTAACACTCTTTCCAGAAATGTTTGATAACTTAAAACAAAGCATTATTGGAAAGGCACAACAAAAAGAATTAATAGATATTAACTTAGTAAATATTAGAGATTTTTCAACAGACAAACATAAAAAAGTAGATGATACTCCATATGGTGGAGGAGCTGGTATGGTAATGATGCCAGATGTTGTATATAGAGCATATCAATCTGTAAAAACAGAGAATTCAAAAGTAATCTATATGTCACCACAAGGAGCAAAATTAAATCAAAAGAAAGTAGAAGATTTAGCAAAGCAAGAACATTTAATTATACTTTGTGGGCACTATGAAGGAATTGATCAAAGAGTACTTGATAAAATTGTTGATGAAGAAATATCAATTGGAGACTATGTATTAACAGGAGGAGAAATTCCTGCAATGGTATTAGTAGACAGTGTAAGTAGATATGTAGAAGGAGTTTTAAAACAAGATTCTATTAAAGAAGAAAGTTTTTCAAATGGACTTTTAGAATATCCACAATACACTAGGCCAGAAGTATTTGAAGGAGAAAAAGTGCCTGAAATATTACTTTCTGGACACCACGAAAAAATAGAAGAATGGCGTAAGCAAAAATCTTTAGAAATAACAAAACAAAAAAGACCAGACTTACTTAAGTAAGAGACTGTCAAAATGAAGTGCAAATTTTAATTATGCACCGCTCAAATAATATTGAAGAGATAAATGTAATCTCTAACAATACAAGAAAGAAGGAGGAAAATTCTAAGATGGATATTATAAAATCAATCGAACACGAACAATTAAAAAATAAAATACCAGAATTAAAAGTTGGTAATACAGTTAAAGTTCACGTAAGAATAAAAGAAGGAAACAAAGAAAGAATCCAAGTATTTGAAGGAATTATTATAAAAGTACAAGGTGGAGGAGTTAATCAAACATTTACAGTTAGAAAAATATCATATGGTGTAGGTGTTGAAAAAACATTTTTAGTACACTCACCACTAGTTGAAAAAGTAGAATTAGTAAGAGTAGGTAAAGCAAGACGTGCTAGACTATTCTACTTAAGAGACAGAATAGGTAAAGCAGCTAAGACAAAAGAAATGGTAGGAGCAAGAATTGAAGATAGAGAAATAGTTATAAAAGAAGACTTAGCAGAAGAACCAGTAGTTGAAGACAAAGTAGCTGAAGAAGCAAAAACAACAGAGCCAAAAGTTGAAGCTGTAGAAGAAACTATTACAGAAGATGCACCAAAAGCAGAAGAAGTAAAAGTTGAAGAAGCTAAGGTTGAAGAAGTTAAGACTGAAGAACCAAAAGCAGAAGAAACTAAGGCTGAAGAACCAAAAGTAGAAGAAGTAAAAGCTGAAGAAGCTAAGGCTGAAGAACCAAAAGCAGAAGAAGCTAAAACTGAAGAAATGCCAACAACTGAAGCTGAAGAAGAAAAAAAAGCTGAATAATAAACAAAAAGATCAATGGATGTACCTTTGATCTTTTTTTTGTAATCAAGTTATTAAAAATATTACATTTAAAATAGTGATAATTAAAAAAAATCTCTTATTATTACTTTTCTACTAATTTGGGTATATAGGACATTCCAAACATAATATATATTAAAAAAGTAAATAAAAGGAGTGTTTTATGAAATTAATTACTATAAAAAGAAAAAGTATTTTAAAAATCACAACAATAATATCATTTATATTAATGATAGGGATATTCACAAATTCATTTGGTATGCAACATTATTATAATGTTGGATTTTCAACAGGATTAGTAACTGCAACTACGCTTAATGTAAGAAGTGGACCAGGAATGCAATACAAAATTGTTACAACAGTAAAGAAAAAC
The DNA here is from genome assembly GCA_947625295.1 of uncultured Clostridia bacterium. Classification (GTDB taxonomy): domain Bacteria; phylum Bacillota; class Clostridia; order TANB77; family CAG-508; genus CAG-269. The sequence goes on from CANQNU010000009.1 coordinate 25,733, forward strand.
GAATACATTAGAGTTTTTGCAGGAGTAGGTGACTGGTATATTGTACAAGTGGAAGGAGATTATGTTGGGGCAGTAAGCAAAAAATATGTAAAACCAATTTATCCAAGCTCATCAAATAATGGAAATACGAATAATAATACAGGAAATAATACTGGAACTTCAGGAAATACACAAACATCTTCAACTATGAATTCAGATGAAAAAGAAGTATTTAACTTAATTAATACACAAAGAGCAAATAATGGTTTAACAGCTTTAAAAGTTGACGAAGAAGTACAGAGAGTAGCAAGAATAAAAGCAGAAGATATGGTAGCAAATAATTACTTTTCTCATACGTCTCCGACATATGGTTCACCATTTGATATGCTAAAAAGTTTTAAAATATCTTATAAAACTGCAGGAGAAAATATAGCAGCAAACTCAAGCAATAGTGGAGCTGTTAATGCTTGGATGAATTCATCAGGGCATAAAGCTAATATTTTGAATTCTAATTTTAATTATACAGGAATAGGAGTAGTGAGCAGTTCTAAGTATGGAAAGATTTTTGTGCAGATGTTCATAGGAAAAAATTAATAAATTAGAATTTTATTAACAAGTTATTATTTATATAATTAGACAAGTGAGAGTTAATGCAGATAAAAATTATCAATAAGCGTTTGATTTAAAAGGAGGAAAATGAAGCATATACAATATGATAGGCAAAAAGCAGTAGAATATGCAAAACAATGGGCTTTTTTGCGAAATCCCAAATATTATAATTTTGATAATGTAGGAGGAGATTGCACAAGTTTTATATCTCAATGTATTTATGCAGGAAGTAATACAATGAATTATTCAAAACAAAAAGGATGGTATTATATTAATGGAAATAACAAGTCACCATCATGGAGTGGAGTAGAATTTTTATACCAATTTCTAATAGAAAACAAATCAGTAGGACCATATGGAATATTATCAAATCAAACAAACATAGAAAAGGGAGATATTGCCCAATTATCATTTGATGGAAAAATATTTGGACATTCATTAATAATTGTAAATATTGAAAATAATTATAGCTTATATGGTATAAAAATAGCATCACATACCTTAGACAGTTATAATAAATCGATTGCAGAATATAATTATAAAAAAATTAGATTTATTCATATACAAGAAGTAAGAACATATTAATGTAATTATTTTAGTAACAAACTATAAAAATTAAATTGTGATGTTATTGCAAATAAAAAAGCCCATTAGGGCTTTTATTAAATATTGATATAATTTAAGTTAATTAATTCTAAGGTTATTGGCAAAAAATATCTAATATGATAGAATAAAAAATATAGAAAAAGCAGATGATAAAGTGGAGGATTTAAAATGAAGAAATTATTCATCATTATAGGTGTTTTAGCAGTTATATTTTTTGGGATGATATTGTATAAAAATGAAATAAGTAGCAAAAGTAATATTACAATACAAGAAGTAGAACAAATTGAAAACTATCTATCAAAAATATATATGTGGAAAGAAGTTACAAATGAAGCTTTACCTACATTTGATAACATTAATAATGCAAATGATTTGTGGTTTTGGGGAGTAGTAAAGAAAAATTTAGAAGAATATGAGATAAAATATGACACAGTACAAGATAAAGCAAAAGAATTATTTGGACAAGATATTCAAAAACAATTTCCAACTGAAGGTATAGCAGGACTTGTTTTTGACCAAGAGTCAGGCGAATATATAGCTACAGAGATTGATTTAGATACAAAAGAAGATACTTTTTTATTAAATAATATTGAAAAAATTAATGATGAATATATTGTAGAAATTATAGAATATATAGAAGATTACTCTTCAGAAGAAGCAATTATTATAAGAAATATTACTGAAGAAGAAATTGGAAGAGTAAATGATAATGAAAGCGAAACACAAATTCATGAAATTGTAAAAAATAATATTAATAGATTTGTAAAAAAGAGAGTTTACTTAAATCAAACAAATATGGTAGTAAAAAAAGTAGAAAAAATAGATTAATAAAATATCAATACAAAAAATTATAAAATTGTATACAACATAACAATGAAAGTAAAAATAAAGTGAAAAAATCTTAGATTAAAAAGGAAAAGTGGTTCAAAGTGTTAAAACAAAATGAAGCAATATTGAAATTAAATCAATGTAACTTATGCCCGCATAAATGTAATGTAAATAGAAATAATGGAAAGATAGGAAAATGCAAAGCAACTGACAAAGTAAAGATAGCATTATATTCAACACATAATTTTGAAGAACCTTGTATTAGTGGAAAAAATGGATCAGGAACGATATTTTTTTCAAACTGTAATTTAAATTGTGTTTATTGTCAAAATTATGAAATTAGTCAATTAGGAAAAGGAAAAGAAATCACAATAGAAGAATTAGCACAAATATTTTTATTGCAACAACAAAAAAATGTAGAAAATATTAATTTAGTTACACCAACCAGCTATGTTCTACAAATTATTGAGGCAATAAAAATTGCAAAAAATAAAGGACTAAAAATTCCAATTGTTTATAATACAAATTCATATGAAAATATAGAAACTTTAAAGATGTTAGAAGGATATATTGATGTATATTTGCCAGATTTAAAATATTCAGAAAATAATATTGGAAAGAAATATTCAAAAATAGATAATTATTTTGAAATAGCTACAAAAGCAATTAAAGAAATGATTAGACAAGTAGGAATCACAAAAACAAATGAAAATGGCATAATACAAAAAGGAGTCATTATAAGACATTTAGTTTTACCAAATCATATAGAGAATAGTAAAAAAGTTCTTAAATGGATAAAAGATAATATACCTCAAGGAGTTTATATTAGTATTATGGCACAATATTTTCCTACTTATAAGGCAAAAGAATTTAAAGAAATTAATCGAAAATTAACATTAAAAGAATGGAATCAAATAGAAAGCTACATAGAAGAACTAGATATAGAAAATGGATATATTCAAGAATTAGGAGAACATGAAGAAGAATATGTACCTAAATGGGAATTTGATGAATAGAAACTCCATTTTTTTGCGAAAAATGTGAAAATATGGTATAATATATTTATGTAAAGTGCAAAAAAGATTTGCTCTATAGAGCGAAAAGGAGGAAACTATATGAAACTTTTTAAGAATTGTCCAGAAAATTATCGGAAGGAATGTGACAATTGTCCACTGTTAAAGCAATGTGTAAAGAAAAAAATCAAACGGAAATTGTTAAGATTTTTTAGAGCACATAGGCAGAATTTTATATTGACAGCAGTTACTATAATATCATTTATTGTAGCAATTGCTATCATATACAAAAACTTTGATGCCATTGAAGCTAAAGCAACACAGAATGAAAAAACTGTAGTAAAAGAAGAAGCTTTTATAAGTAAAGATTCTACAGAAAAAAAAGAGGTTTTTATAAGCAAAGATACTACAGAAAATAAAGAGGTTTTAGTAAAAAAAGAATCTGTGAAGCAGAAAGTGGCTGTAGTAAAGCATACTAAGAAATCTAACAAAAAGTCAAATCAAACCCATAAAATTGCAAAATCAAATTTAAAAAAAGTTAAAACAGCAGAAACGAAAACTCCTAAAAAAACTAATAATTCAAGTTTAGAAATTTCTGAATTAGACAAAAAGAATATGGAGAAAGTAGTTTATGCTGAAGCAAGAGGAGAGGGATTTGAAGGACAAATAGCTGTTGCAGCGGTAATACTAAACAGATACGAGTTTTACGATAGAAAAAAATCTATTACAAAACTTGTGACAGCGCCATACCAATTTGCAGATATATCCAATATTACTCAAGAAATGTTAGATGAGTATCCGGATTGCAAAAAGGCAGTAGAAGAAGCTTTGAATGGAAACGATCCAACAGAACGGGAATTTCCAGAAGGAGCAAGATATTTTTATGAACCTAATTTAGTGGAAGGACATCAAAAGGAAATAAGAGAGGGGATAAGAGTTTTAAAAATCGGAAATCATTGCTTCCATAATGATTTCAACGAATAATCTTAAAAGTCTAATAAACTCATATGTGTTAAACATTGTACACATATGAGTTTTCTCTTTTTATTTGTATTTATTACAAACTTTTTGGTTAGACTAAAAATGGAGGAAATAAAAAATGTTTAAACCAAAAGCAATTTATTATGAAAAAGAAATTATAAACTATCCATTAGGAAAAGAACTAATGGAAAAATATAAAGAAGTACCAAAAATAGAAATTGAAAATCATAACAA
>CANQNU010000010.1 GCA_947625295.1 uncultured Clostridia bacterium
CATTTAAGAGAACAATTTTTATTTTGGGACATTTTCTCATTTCTTTATTTAAGACATTATCACATTTGTTTCATAATAAATAGCAATAAAATTCGTATAGAACTTGACAAATTAGGAAATACTGTATAAAATAAGTACATAAAAAATAAATACAATTGCGTTAGTACAATGCAAAGCTTTTAGAAATTACTTTAAGAGAATAAGGGTCTTAGGCTGAAAGCCCTTTAAGGTCAACCTAAATGTGAAACACATTGGAGCAATATAAAATAAAGTGGAAAATTTAAAATTTTCAAGCTGGGTGGCACCGCGGAAATCATTTCGTCCCTGCATATTATGCAATGGGCGCTTTTTTATTTTATAGTAAACGTTGTAATTACAAGATAAAAATATATTTTTTATTTACAAAAATAAATTAGAAACTATATTATAAAAAAGCACTATAAAAGGAGGTTTTTTTATGAATGAGTATAGAACTCATAATTGTAACGAAATTAGTTTAGAGGATGTTGGAAAGCAAGTTAGAATTGCAGGATTTGTTCAAACAATACGTGATTTTGGTGGTCTTGTATTCTTAGATATCAGAGACATGTATGGAATTACACAAGTGGTTACATCAGGAAAACCTGAAGATGTAGATTTTGCTTCTCATATTCCTATTGAATCTTCTGTAACTGTATTTGGTACTGTAAGAAAAAGAGATGAAGAAACTGTAAATCCAAAATTAAAAACAGGATTAGTTGAAATTGCTATTGAAGAAATTAAAGTTTTAGGTAAAAGAACAAAAAATTTACCTTTTGAAGTAAATGCAGAACAAGATATTAGAGAAGATTTAAGACTTCAATATAGATTTTTAGATTTAAGAAATGATAAATTGAAGAATAATTTGCTTTTAAGAGCAAATGTAATTCAATTTTTAAGAAATCAAATGATTGAACAAGGATTTTTAGAAGTACAAACACCAATTTTAACAAGCTCTTCACCAGAAGGAGCAAGAGATTACCTTGTTCCAAGTCGTTTACATGCTGGAAAATTTTATGCACTACCACAAGCACCACAACAATTTAAACAATTATTAATGGTATCAGGCATTGATAAATATTTTCAAATTGCACCATGTTTTAGAGATGAAGATGCAAGAGCTGATAGAGCACCTGGTGAATTCTATCAACTAGATATAGAAATGTCATATGCAACACAAGAAGATGTATTTTCTACAATTGAACCAGTAATATATAATACATTCAAAAAATTCTCAAACAAAAAAATTTCAAACTATCCTTTCCAAAGAATTTCTTACAAAGAAGCTATGTTAAAATATGGTACAGATAAACCAGATTTAAGAAATCCTCTATATATTATAGATTTATCTGAATTTTTCAACAAATGTACATTTAAACCTTTTATTGATAGAACAGTACGAGCAATTAAAGTAAAAGGTCATTTATCTAAGGGATTTCATGAAAAAATGCTTAATTATGCTATGTCTATTGGAATGGGTGGACTTGGATATTTAGAAGTTCAAGAAGATTTAAGTTTTAAAGGTCCTATTGACAAATTCATTCCAGATGATTTGAAAAAAGAATTATTAAAATTAGCTAACTTAGAAAAGGAAGATACAATATTCTTTATAGCAGATACTGAATCAAGAGCAACAGAACTTGCTGGACAAATAAGAGAAGAACTTGGAAAAAGATTAAATTTAATTGATGAAAATGTATTTGAATTTTGTTGGATTATCGATTTTCCAATGTTCGAACTAGATGATAATGGAAACTTAGCATTTAGTCATAATCCATTTTCAATGCCACAAGGGGGATTAGAAGCATTAGAAAATAAAAATCCTTTAGAAATACTTGCTTATCAATATGATATTGTATGTAATGGAATTGAACTTTCTTCTGGAGCTGTTAGAAATCATGATATTAATATAATGCTTAAAGCTTTTACTATGGCAGGCTATACAGAAGAAGAAGTAAAATCTAAGTTTGGAGCTTTGTATACAGCATTTCAATTTGGTGCTCCTCCACATGCTGGTATTGCTCCTGGAGTTGATAGAATGCTTATGTTATTATCTGACTCTGAAACAATAAGAGAAGTAATAGCTTTCCCATTAAATAGTAAAGCACAAGATTTAATGATGGGAGCACCAAGTAATGTAAGACGTGATCAATTAAGAGATGTTCATATAAAAATTGATGTAAAAGAATAAAATAATAATGTCAAACAAAAAGCGGTAGAAAAATTTCCTACCGCTTTCTGTTTTTTAGTCTTTTCTCACAATTATTGCTTATGAGAATTGCGACTTACATGAACTTCTTTTGTTTCCTCACAAAGTTCAATGTTAACGTCGCCAGTCAGTGCTTCGATTTCATTTAATAAACGACTTATCCTTTGATATGATTTTGGGCGGAAGGGAATGTATAACCCCTTACCTTCCATATCCTCTTGCTCTAGTTTGTCTAGATGATCCTTTATTTCTTGAGCTACTCTCCGGCAAAAACGTGCGTCTGTCATGAAATCCCTCCTTATGCATAATTTATTATACTATTATATTATATATACAACATATTGTCAATTTCACACTTTTGGGATTTTTATCAACATTGCATATTTTTAAAGTTTTTATAAATTATTAATTTTACATATTTTTGAGACTTTTATAAATTATTGACATTACATATTTTTTGGGCTTTTATAAATTTTAACGCTAAAAGTCTATTTTTTTATATTGTATTCAAACTCTTCCCATGATTTGCTAAAGGTATGATTAGCAAACGTCTCTTTTAATCCTGTTATTTGCTTTAATCTGATAATTTCATCCAGTTCCATTCCTAAGTGCTTTGATATTTGTTCCTCTGTCCATCCATTTTCTGTTAATGTTAATACAATATGTGACATATCAACAATTTGATGAGTTCCTCTAGCTCTATTATGCCTAATTGTACTTGCCATACGATTTTCTAAATCCTTATCAATTGTAACAATAGGAACTTGTTTTAAATTTAAAAATTCTTTTGCTACACGATAACGGTGAAATCCATCAACAACAATATATATATCTTTCTCTTTATCATAATATGTTACAATTGGTTGTGTATATCCATCTTCTTCAATAGAATGTCTTAATAATTGCATTTCAGGTGGAGCTACTTTATTAGGGTTGTAATCATTTGCTACTACTTTTTCTATATCTACCATTCTTACATTTAACACTGGAAACTCTATTTCTTTCAATTAAAAAACCTCTTTCTTGTTATTAATATACTGTTACAAAATTTTTGTATGTCTGATTTTCATATATTTTAAAACCACATTTTTGATATATATCTATATATCTTTTTGTTAAAACACTATCTGATAAATTTTCTTGTTTCCTTATTGTATTTAGTAATGTTTCTAAATATTTTTCTTTATAAGAATAAATATTTTTTATTACATTATTTTGAATTGAAACAAAAGCCATTACATTATTGCTTTCTAAATATAAATACCATTCTTTTTTATCGTCATCATAAATTCTATCATTTGTTTGTTTTTCTACTAATCTAGAGCCAAAGAATTTTCCCATATATTGATAAAATCTTTCATCCTTATTATTTATCTTTATTACCATATTTTTTTCTCCTTTATTCGCATTGTTCTTGTATTATTTTTTGCAGTGTTTTATCATCTGTTTTAGTAGTTTTATTTAGTAAATTATCCCATTTATGTATTAATCTTTTTAACTCGTCATCATCTGTCTTTGTTTGGGCAAACGATAATCTTCTTAAATAGAAGTCATTTTTTTCGATAGCTCTTGCAATTCTTCTCCATGATATTGCCTTTTTTTGATTTTCTAGCTTGCATTCTGCTGTATCTGGTATATCTTTAAGATCTATATTATATCTTTTTTTATACCAAATCATAAATTTTTTTATTTTTCTATAATAATGCATCATCAAATCTCTGTTATATATTCCTATACTTTCTAATAAAAATACTGTATATTCTTGCCATGTCATAAATTTTGGTTTAGATGATTTTATATTTCCTAGTGCTGTTGTCTTGCAATAAATGTTTCCAAAATTCACTCCATTTACTCGGTTTAGAATTTTAGTCCACGTGTCATATTCTAATGCTTTGAATTGATTTAAACCATTTCTTTGGTCATCTCCATATGGTTGGCATAGCCTTTGTTCAAAAATGCTTAATCCATTTTTATACATTAGTTCATATATATAGTTGAATTTTAAGTCTAATTTACTTACTGCTCCCCATATGTCTTGAACTGACCAATCATAAATTGGGTAAAAGTTGTATACATCTATATGCTTTTCACTAACTTTTAGTTTAGTTGTCCAGTTATAATTTTTAAATGTAATTTTTTTATCTTGAAATGCTATTGTTCTAAATCGGTTTAAACTTTCATCTGTCCTAATTCCAATTCCACATGCTACTTTTCCTTTGTATTTTTGTTTATACCAACTAGCAAATTGTACTATAAATTCTTCAAATTCTTCTCCTTCTTTAAACCAATCAAATGGGCAATTATGAATATTTATACTATCTTTTGGCATATCTCTTACCCATAAATTCTTGCTTTCTTCTTCCCAACATATCCATTTAGGTTGCAGTACAGATACAGCATTTCTTAATGCCATTGGCAATGCTATATGATAGAAATCTCTGATTTGGGATAATTGTTTTAGTTCTTCTATGTGTTGCACTGTGCGCTTATATTGTGCTTCTAAGTCTATAAATAGTACATCAAATTTTTTGTTTAGTTTCTTAGCTACCATATTTGCAAGTTGCACCATTACTGAACTATCTTTTCCACCACTTACACTAAAGTAAATATTGTCAAAATTTTGAAAAATAATTTCTAGTCTCTCAAAGGTTGCGTCTAGTACATTTTTTTCTAAATATCTTTTTGCCATGGTTTTCCTTCTTTCTGTATGTTATTATATCATTAGTGCAATTTGATGTAAAGTTTTTTTGATTTTTGAATTTTATTTTTTTTATATTATATATTTCTTTCATTCTTTTTTCATATTCTAACTTTTTGTTTGAATATAGATATAATTATTTAGGTAATAAAGATTATATGATTGCAAAATTTTCGTTGGAAAATTTCTGCATAAGTTAATGCAATTCTTTTTATATAATGGGAAAGTATTTCTGTTTTGTTGTATAAAAAATGACCAAATGGGTGATACCCTTTGGCCATTCATATGAATTCATATATTTATATTGTTTATATAAAATTCTTATTTTTTGTTTACTAAATCTTTTAATGCTTTACCAGCTTTGAATACTGGAGCGTTTGATGCAGGTATTTTGATTTCTTCTTTAGTTTGTGGGTTTCTACCTTTTCTAGCAGCTCTTTTTCTTACTTCAAAAGAACCAAATCCAACTAATTGAACTTTTTCTCCTTTTTTTAATGAATCTGTTACAACATCTACAAAAGCGTTTACTGATGCTTCAGCTGCTTTTTTTGTTTCTCCTGTTTTTGCAGCGATTGCTGCTACTAATTCAGCTTTGTTCATTTAAATTACCTCCTATAAGATTTAAAGTTATGTACTTTTATTGCTTGAACAATAACAATAAATGTACTTCTAATTATTTTTATTCGCCAAAAATAGCGAAAATCCTTCTTTTTTTCTTATTTTTATTAAAATTTTTTAATATATTTTTAATTTTTCCAAAACTTTGCATATTTTTTGTCCATATGGCATAAGTAAAATTTCTTCTTTTGAAAATACTTTTAAAGCTACAATCGCTAGTGTATAAATGACTACAGCAAATAGTATTGATACTATTGTAGCCAATTTTTGCGCTATTATTCCTGAAAGTGTTAAATATATAAAATATGAACATATTCCCATTATGGCTGTCGCTAATATTGGTTTTAAAACAAATTTTGAAAATGTTAAATCTAATTTTATATTTTTTCTTAATGATGTAATCGCAATAGTAAAAGCTACTAAATGACATACTACAGATGCAATAGCTGCTCCATTTACTCCTATTTCAGGTATTGGTACTAATATTAAATTTAAAATTAATTTTGCAATTACTCCGGCATCCCAAAGAAATTGTAGGTATCATTAATTTTCCATATCCTTGTAGTGCCCCATTAATTGTTTGATCTAGTATTGTAAATATGATAGTAAGTGAGCTGATTTGTAAAATAACTTCTCCTGAACTTGCATTAGGAAATAATAAATTTAAAATTGGACCTGCGAAAATACACATTCCTATTGTGCAAGGAAGTCCTATTAACATTGATGTTAATAATGAAAATGATGTTTTTTGTGTTATCGTTTTATTGTCTTTTTTAGCTTTTGCAGCTGATATAGTTGGAACTAGTGCTGTGGCAAATGCTACATTAATTGATAATGGCAAACTTGTTAACATATCTACTTTTCCACCTAAAATTCCATATTGTGAAATTGCCATATCTTCTGACATGAATTGTCTTAAGCTTCTAACTACTGTAAAGGAGTCAATATTTTTATTTAATGATGACATTATAGCTGTTAATGCAATTGGAATTGATACAAATAAAATTCTTTTTATTATTACTTTTACTCTTTCATATTGATAGTTAACTGTAGATTTAATTTCTGTTGCAATCTCTTTTTTTCTAGTTTGATAGTATAAATATAAATATCCAAATCCTGCCATAGTTGCAAGTGTTGTAGCAAGTGTAGCTCCTCCTGCCATCCATTTTGTTGATACATTTGAAATAATTGCAATAATTTCTACTAATATTATTGTTAATGCTGTTTTAAATACTTGTTCTAAACTTTGTGACCTAGCTGTTGCTTTAATATTTTGTCTACCATTAAAATATCCTCTCATAACAGATGAAATTGCTACAAAAAATATAGCAGGTGATAAAGCAACTAATGTCATTTCTGCCTCTGGTATTTGTAGCCATTGATTCGCAATTATATTCGCTCCAAAAAATAACATTGCGCTACCTATTAAACCAATTACTGAAAATGTTGCAAATGCGATTTTAAATATTCTATGAGCTCCTTTGTGATCTCCGTATAGCAACTCTTTCAGATACTAATTTGGAAATTGCATTAGGTACTCCTATAGATGATATTGTTAGTAACATTGCATATATTTGATATCCTGCTGCTACAATTCCATTTCCTTTGTCTCCAAATCCTTCCCTGTTTGTTAAATATAATGTGTATATTAATCCTAATAGTTTTATTGCTATTTGTGAAAATATTAATGTTATAACTCCTTGCATAAAGGTTTCTTTTTTTGGTACTTTTTCTTCAGGTATTTCTTTCGTCATTTAATCACTCCTATTTTTAACTATTTATCTTGTTATATTAATTGTACTATTTTATTATAGATTTAATTACTAAATTATTCAATAGTTTTAAAAATTTTTCGTTTTTGTATTAATTTGATTTAATTAATTAATATCAAAGCTTAAATATAGTTATTTTTAAATAACTGCGTAAGCGATCAAACGAGCAAAGCGAGTGCGATTTGGAGCAACTTACATATTATTTTTATAATTTGAAGTTGCGACACCAAAGTTATTTAAAAATAACTATATTTAAGCTTTGATAATAAAAAATACTTAAACCCATGCATTGTAAAAATTCTCTATACAAACAGAAACAACGGAATCTATAAATCCCGCTGTTTCTGTCTGAATTTCTATTTTTTGCATTATATAAAATTAGCAACATTTTTCTTTTTTACAAAACATTAATATAATTGATAATATTAATAATAGCCCTAAAACTACAGCTAATACTATAACTGCTGGTAAAGCAGCTAATACTGAAGCACTAATTGCAGCACCTATAATTAGGCCTATAACTACTGCAAATGCTGCTAATAAAATGATTGTTACTATGCATAAACAATTTTTCTTTTTGCTACATTTTCTGTTATCATAACAATATACTTGTTCTTGTGGCTCCATAAAAGTCACCTCCAATATAGCACCTTGATTGATACTATATTATATAATATGTCGATTTTTGTTTTTTGGTTCACTTAAAATATATATTAAAAATATTTAAGGAATGAACTCTGTAATGTACAAAATCATTCCTTTTTTCTACTTTTTCAATTAATCTATTATTCTTCAATCTTTTTTGTAATTGCCTTTAAAGCTTTTTCTCTTGGTAAAATTACTACATGTCCACAACCTTGGCACTTCAATTTAAAATCAACACCAATTCTTGTAATCTCCCATAGTTTACTTCCACAAGGATGTTGTTTTTTTGTTCTTACTATATCACCTATATTGTATTCCATAAAATCTCCTTTTAAACAATGTGGTCAATCTTTATTTCTCTCATAATTCAAACTACGACCTTTACATTGTCTTATTTTCTATTTAATTGCTTTTTCAAATCTTTTTTCTATTGAATCTTTTCCTAAAACTTGCATTATTTCATACATGTCTGGTGTGTTAGTTCTTCCTGTTAGTGCAACTCTTAATACTGTGCTTACATCTCCTACATGTGCTTTATATTTTTCTGGATTTGCTTTAAATTCTTTTACTTCTTTTGCATATCCAAGTTCTCCTGCTAACTCTTTGATTTTGTCAAACCATGTTTGTTTATCATCATTTTTGTTATAGTATTTTTCTATGTATAGTGTTATTATTTTGTTTATTTCTTCTTTATCATTTATTACTTGATAAGGATATTCTTGGTTCTTATTTATGAATTTGTCATCATACATATAAATAATAGAATCTTTTACATCTGACCATTTTGCTATATCTTTTCTTGGTTTTTTGTTTCCTCTTTCAATTCCAAATATTTTTAGTGAGTATTCTTTATTACTTAGCATTTCTTCTAGTTCTTTATCATATTTTTTTGCCCATTCTAGTGCTTTTTCATATACTTGTTCAGCTGTAAATTTAGATATTACTGTTTTTCCTACATCTAATAATTTTACCATATCAAATAGAGCTCCACTAACACTCATTTTGTTTAATTGAAGTTCAAATTCTTCCATTGTTTTTTCTGGATTTGCTCTTCTCCAGTTTTCAAATGTTGAGTTTGCTATATTTAATAGATATTCTTTTACTGCTTCTGCTGGTATTCCTTCTTGTTCATAATAGCTAACTGCCGCTTCTGCATCTTTTCTTTTACTTAGCTTTCTTTTATTACCATTATCATTTTTCATAATTGGTGCAATGTGTGCATATTTTGGTGGTCTAAATCCCAATTCATGAAATAGTTGTAAATGTAATGGCACAGATGATAACCATTCATCTCCTCTAATTACATGTGTTGTTCCCATTAAATGGTCATCTATTGCATGTGCAAAATGGTAAGTAGGTAATCCGTCTGCTTTAATAATTACTATATCTTGGTTATTTTCTGGAAACTCTACATTTCCTTTAATTACATCTTTATGTTTGATTTTTCTGTCTTCACGTCCTGGTGATTTAAAACGAATAATATATTTCTCTCCATTTTTGATTTTTTCTGCCATTTCTTCTACTGTATTATTTCTACATTTTGCCCATACTCCATAATATCCAGGTCTGATTTTTGCTGATTCTTGTTTTGCTCTTATTTGTTCTACTTCTTCAGGTGTACAAAAACATGGATATGCCTTTCCTTGTTCTATTAAATATTTCGCATATGCTTGATATATTTCCTTTCTTTCAGATTGCTTGTATGGACCATAATTACCTTTTCCTTCTGTTTCTGTTATCATTCCCTCATCTGGCTCAATATCAAATTCTTTTAATGAGTGTATAATTCCACTTATCCCATTTTCTACTTCTCTTTTTTGATCTGTATCTTCTATCCTTAAGAAAAATACTCCTTCAGTTTGACTTGATAATTTTTTTGCTATTAAACTTTGATAAAGTCCTCCTATATGTACAAATCCTGTTGGACTTGGTGCAAATCTGGTAACTATTGCTCCTTCTTTTAAATTTCTTTGTGGATATTTTTCTTCATAGTATGAAATTTCCTTTGCTTCTGGAAATATTAAATTTGCTAAATCTTTATAATCCATATACTCTCATTCCTTGTTAATGTATTTAGGCTTTTTAAAGGCTGCCCATAAACCTTCAATAAATAATTGCGTTGATTTTATTATTTTAAATATTGCAATTATGTTTTAAATCTATTTTTTATAACATTTTGTAACTCTTGGTATTATACTATATTTTTTTTGGTTTCACAAGTGCTTTAATCATAATAATTAACAGTAATATCTTTATAATGAGTAATTAGCTTTGCTCCTTGTTTTATTAATTCATTTGTTCCAATAGAATTAATTGAATTTATATTTCCGTGGTACAACATATATATCTCTTCCTTGTTCTAATGCAAAATCTACTGTAAGTAAAGTTCCACTTTTTTCTTTTGCTTCTACTACAATAATTGCTTTACTAAGTCCACTAATAATTCTATTTCTGGCAGGAAAATTCATTTTTTCTGGCTTTGTCCCTAATGGATATTCAGATATAATTATTCCTCCTTTCTCCAAAATTTTCTCTGCTATTATTGCATTCTCTTTTGGGTATATACTATCTATACCATTTCCGATTACAGCCGTCGTTTTTCCGTCTGCACAAATTGCACCTATGTGGGAATAGGTATCAATTCCTCTTGCTAATCCGCTTACAATATTAACTCCTCTTTTTGCTAAATTGTATGCAAAATATTTAGATGCCTTTTTTCCATATTCAGTTGCTTCTCTACAGCCTATTACTGCAATTGTTGTATATTTCAATATCTCTTTGTTTCCTTTAATATATAAACTAATTGGTGGGTCATAAATTTCTTTTAATTGCTTCGGATATTCATTATCATTTATATTAATAATTTCTATTTTATTTTTTATCATGTATTGAATATATTTATTTAAATTTTTTCTTATTTGTACATCTAAAATTTTATTTGCTAATTCTTCTCCTATTCCATTAACTCTAAGTAATTCGTCTTTATTTAATAAATAGATATTTTCTGGTGTTTTATAAATTTTTAATAATTTTTGTTTTCTTTTACTTCCTAAGCCTTTTATCTGAGAAAACCAAATCCAATATTTTTGCTGTTCTAAGTCTTTCATAATTTATATCTTCCTCCTTTAAAATTGAGAATTGCTTTATTACGCATTTCCTTTAGTATATATTTTCCATATATAAAAAATAGAGCATTAAACCTATAATGCCCTATTTTGTATTAATTTAAAATTTCGTATTTATATTGTGTTGCTCTTTTGTTGCTTTTATTACGTTGTTCATTAACATAGCAATTGTCATTGGTCCAACTCCCCCCGGAACTGGTGTTATATAACTTGCTATTTTTTCTACATTTTCGAAATCAACATCTCCAACTAATTTTCCCTCTTCTGTGCGGTTAATTCCTACATCAATTACAACTGCTCCTTCTTTTACCATGTCTTTTGTAACAAACTTTGGTCTTCCAATTGCGGTAATTAATATATCTGCTCTTTTTGTGTGCTCTGATAAATTTTTTGTTTTAGAATGACATACTGTAACAGTTGCATTTTTATTTAAACAACATTGTATTAATGGCTTTCCTACAATATTGCTTCTTCCCACTATTACAACATCTTTTCCAGTTAAATCAATGTTATATTCTTCAAACATTTTTATAACTCCATATGGTGTACATGATATAAAAGTATCTTCTCCTATTGACAATTTTCCTACACTAGATGGTGTAAAACCATCTACATCTTTTCTATAACTGATTGCTTTAAAAGCTTGGTTAATGTTTAAATGACCTGGTATTGGACTTTGCAATAATATTCCATTTACACTTTTATCTTCATTTAACTTTTCAATTAAATCAATTAATTCTTTTTGCTCTATATTTTCATTTAAAAGATATTCTTCATATTCAATTCCAATTTCTTCACATGCTCTACTTTTATTTCTTACATATACTTTTGATGCAGGATTATCTCCAACCATAATTACTGCAAGCTTTGGAATTATTTTATTTGTTTTTAACTCATCACACTCCGTTTTTAACTGTTCTCTTATTTTTTTTGCTAATGCTTTACCATCAATTAAAACCGCCATTATTTCTCTCCTTTATATAGTTTTACATTTTATACTTTTAATATTAGCATATATAAAAAGAAATATCAATTACTTTTGAAGGTTTTTAAAAGAGATTTAAGGAGTGTCCCTAAATCCCTCTTTCCATAAACTTACATACTACAATACTCATGTCATCTTTAGGCAATCCATAATTGTTATCAATAGCTTCGTTTAATATTATATCAGCTATTTTTTGAGTATTGTTTGTTTCGATATCCTCTAACATATACTTAATCCATAATTCTTTGTTTTTATATTCAATATTAGAGTCCAATATTCCATCTGTACACATTAGCATAATGTCGCCTGTTTCAATATCTTTGTCAAATGTCTCTATATCACTTTCGTTTACAATTCCTGCTGGTAAAGAATTTGATTTTATTATCTGTACTTTTTTATTATTTTTTATATATGTAGGACATGCTCCACTTTTTATAAATTCTATTGTTCCCATATATAAGTCAATAATTGCAATATCTAATGTTGCAAAAATTTCTGTATTTTGGTTTATTAATGCTGTATTTATTAAGTCTATAGATATATTTTTATCAAATCCTGATAATAATAGATTTTCTAGCATTCTTATTGCTTTTGTACTGCTCTCTTTTGCCTCTTTTCCACTTCCCATTCCATCACTTATTGCAACTAAATATTTACCGTCTTTTAGTCTAATGCTTAATTGGCTATCTCCTGAAATTGTACTTTTATTTTTAATTGTTTCAGCTTTACCAAATGCCATAATATATTTGTCTTCTGACATAAAGTTCAACTTATTTCCTACACTTAACTCACTATTGAATACTATCTTTTCTTTTAAAATATTAGTTAATATTTTTTCTATTGCTTCTCTTTTATTATCTTCTAATATTTCTTTCATATAAATATCTACTATAAATCTTTGCTCTTTTTTTAGTGAAATGTCTTCTATTTCGATATTTTTCTGTTTTATTAATTCCATTATTTCTATTTTTTCTTTTGCATATTGCTCTTCTGCTTTTATGCCTTTTTCTATATCTTCTGCTAAATTTTGTATTGCTTCTGAAACGTGCTTAAGTTGTTTTCCCATGTTTTTCTTATTTTCTTGAACTTTTTTTCTCCATATAAAATCTGCTTTACTGATTTTATATGACATGTTAACTGTCCTTACAATTTGTGATATATTTTCTTCTAAATAACTACTAATTTCTTTATCATCAAATCCTACAATATAACTATTACATTGTGCAAAGACTTCTAATAAGTCTTGTCTATCTATTTCCTGTTTATCTAATAATCTTGTAAATATTGCATCTATAATATCTCCATCAATTTGAGATATGTCTTCATATAACATATTTTCTCTATATGGTTCTAAGTTATTTAATAATTCAGCAATAAAAATTTGTTTATTTGCATTTCTATTAATATCTTCTTTTTCATCATTTTGCTTATTATAAGATGTTGCCATCTCTTGAATCGCTTCTGATACATTATTTAAGTTCTCTGCCATTTCTCTACTGTTATCTAATGCACGGTTTGGCGTTACTGGCAAAAATCTAGAATTTCCTATAAATTCTTCTAAATCTATATGAAAGGTTTTTGGCACTGCAAGTAATCCTATTGATGCTACTAAGATTTCTTTAAATAAAATTAACTCTATTGTATAACCATTTGATACATATGCTAATACTATATTTCCTAATGTAAATCCTATAATAACACCTATTTTTCCAAATCTGTTTAAGATTCCCGCAATCATTCCTGATATTGCATATGCTGCTATCATAATTGGCTCTGTTCCTGTAATTACACCTAATGTTATGCCTATTGTAACTCCTGAGGTTGTTCCAACTAAAATTCCGTTTTTCCATCCTAAAATCATTACAATTAAAATACTTAAAATATTTCTAATGCATAATCCAAATACACTTAATTCTCCAAATGCGCTTACAGCAATTGCTGTTAATAGACTTGCTCCTATTAATTCTTCAATTGAAAATGCCTTTTGTTTGTTTATGTTTTGTAGTACTGTCATTGCATTTACAAATATTTTATAAAATACTAATGCTATAATTGAAATTGTTAAACTTGATAATATATCATATATCATAAATCCTGAAATTGCTAATTTTATAATTTGAACAGCTAAAGTCGCTATAAATACATTTTTTCCTATCTTTATTTTTTCATTTCTTTCTTGCTCATTATAAATTGGTTTTACAATAAATAATGTTATTATCATTATTAATGCTGTTAGAAAATATCCTAATGCTCCTCCAGATCCATATCTTATAAAATTTCCTATTAATGATAGTACAACTATTCCTAAAGCTGGAATAGATGAAGCAAAGCTTGCTCCTAATATACTAATACTGAATATAGAAAATTCTTCACTTATTCCAACTAATGACAACATAAAAGAGACAATATATAATATGCTATTGTTTTTATCAAATACATTAGAAAATAGATTAACCTTTTCTTTATTGCCTCTTATTCCCTTATTATTTATATTTATTGTATTTTCATTATTTTGAAACATCCTTACCACCTCTTTGTTTTTTATAGGCTTATTTTACTACTTGTCCTTTGTGGTTTTTGTCTTTTTTAGTATGCTAACTAAAAAAAGTTTTTTACATTTTATGATAGTTTTTTATTTGTTTTTTTATTTTCTACCTTTTTACGTTTTTTATTTTATTATATAATGTCAAAAATTGCAATATATATGAAAAATTTAAGTTTTATTTTTTTAGGTAATCAATGGCACTCGCCCTTTAGTCACTCTTGGTCAACACGCAAAAAGATGACCGAGGGGCGCGTCCCCTTGGTCACCTTTGGTTAAACTTAAGCTAAGTCTTCTTCTTGTTCTTTTTCTGTGTTTATGTGTATATTTTGATATTTTTGCATTCCTGTCCCTGCTGGAATTAGTTTACCTATGATAACGTTTTCTTTTAGTCCTACTAAGTCGTCTATTTTTCCTTTTACTGCTGCTTCTGTTAATACTCTTGTTGTTTCTTGGAATGATGCTGCTGATAGGAAGCTTTCTGTTGCAAGTGATGCTTTTGTTATACCAAGTAATATTCTCTTTCCTGTTGCTGGTCGTTTTCCTTCTGCAATTGCTTCATTGTTTTTGTCTTCAAATTCATACATGTCTATTAATGATCCTGGGAACATATCTGTATCTGCATTGTCATCTACTCTGACTTTTTTAAGCATTTGTCTACCAATTACTTCTATATGTTTATCATTAATGTCAACACCTTGGTTTCTATATACTTTTTGTACTTCTGAGATTAGGTATTCATATACTCCTTCTGGTCCTTTTACTGCTAAGATTTCACTTGGGTTGATTGAACCTTCTATTAATGGATCACATGCTTCTACTATGTCACCATCTTTTACTTTCATTTTTGAACCAAATGGTATTGTGTATGATTTTGATTCTTCGTTATTTGTAACTATAACTTCTTTCTTTTTCTTTGTTTCTTTAATTTTGACTTTACCGTCAATTTCTGTAATTATTGCAAGTCCTTTTGGTTTTCTAGCTTCAAATAATTCTTCAACTCTTGGAAGACCTTGTGTAATATCTGCTACACCTGCTACACCTCCAGAGTGAATTGTTCTCATTGTAAGCTGTGTACCTGGCTCACCAATAGATTGTGCAGCAATAATACCAATTGCTTCACCAATTGAAACTAAGTCTCTTCTTGCTAATCCCATACCATAACATTTTTGACATACACCATGTTTTGAATGACATCCAAGCACTGAACGTACTTCTAGTTTTTCAATTCCACTGGCTACTATTTTTTCTGCGATGTCTTCTGTTATCATTGTATCTTTATCAACGATTAATTCCTTTGTTTTTGGATCAACAACATCTTCTACTGCAAATCTACCAAGTAGTCTTTCTTGCATTTTTTCAATTATTTGATTTCCATCTTTTATGTCATAAACTATGATTCCTTCGTGTGTTCCACAATCATGTTCTCTAACAATAATATCTTGTGCAACATCAACTAATCTTCTTGTTAAATATCCAGAGTCAGCTGTTCTTAAAGCTGTGTCTGAAAGTCCTTTACGAGCTCCATGGGCTGAAATGAAATATTCTAGAGCATCTAGTCCTTCTGCAAATGATGATTTAATTGGAATTTCAACTGCTTTACCTGTTGTACTTGCCATAAGTCCACGCATACCTGCTATTTGTCTTAATTGGTTCATATTTCCTCTGGCTCCTGATTTAACCATCATATAAATTGGGTTTAATTCATCAAAGTTTTCTTCCATTGCATTACTTACTTGTTTTGTTGTATCTTCCCAAACATTGATAACTGCATTATATCTTTCATTGTCTGTAATTAAACCTCTTGCATATTGTTTTCTGATATTTTCTACCTTGTCGTCAGAAGCTTTTAAAATATCTTCTTTAGCTTTTGGTACTTGTACGTCATCCATTGAGAATGTAATACCTGCTAATGTAGAATATTTAAATCCTAGTGCTTTAATATAATCAATTACTTCTGCTGATTCTGTTAATCCATGAGTTCTAATAACTCTTTCAATAATTTGCCCCATTGTTTTCTTTACAACTGGGAAGTTTATTTCATATTGGAATGGATCTTCTTCTCTATCAATAAATCCTAAATCTTGTGGAATTCCTTGGTTGAATATAATTCTACCAACACTTGTTTCAATTTTTTGAGTTTTTAGTTCTCCATCAATTTCCTTTGTAATTCTTACAAAAATTTTAGCGTGAATTCCTACTTCATGATTTTCAAATGCCATGATTGCTTCATCAGGGTCTTTAAAGTATTTTCCTTCTCCTTTTTCTCCGTCTAATACCATTGTTAAATAGTAACTTCCTAAAATCATGTCAAGTCTAGGTGTAGCAACTGGCTTACCATCTTGTGGTTTAAGCAAGTTATTAGTAGATAGCATTAAATATCTTGATTCTGCTTGTGCTTCAGGTGATAATGGTAAATGCACAGCCATTTGGTCACCATCGAAGTCAGCATTGAATGCTTCACAAACTAATGGGTGAAGTTTAATTGCTCTTCCTTCTACTAATACTGGCTCAAAGCTTTGGATTCCAAGTCTATGTAGAGTTGGTGCACGGTTTAACATTACTGGATGATCTTTAATTACATCTTCCAAAATTCCCCATACTTCTGGTCTTAATCTTTCTACCATTCTTTTTGCATTTTTAATGTTTTGAGCAATTCCACGTCCTACTAATTCTCTCATAACAAATGGTTTAAATAATTCAACTGCCATTTCTTTTGGAAGTCCGCATTGATAAAGTTTCAATTCTGGTCCAACTACTATAACTGAACGTCCTGAGTAGTCAACACGTTTTCCAAGTAAGTTTTGACGGAATCTACCTTGTTTTCCTTTTAATAAGTCTGATAATGATTTTAATGGTCTATTTCCGGCTCCTGTAACTGGTCTACCACGTCTACCATTATCGATTAAAGCATCTACTGATTCTTGTAACATTCTTTTTTCATTTCTTACAATGATTTCTGGTGCTCCAAGTTCTAGTAATCTCTTTAATCTATTATTTCTATTAATAACCCTTCTATATAAATCATTTAAGTCTGATGTTGCAAATCTACCACCATCTAATTGTACCATTGGTCTTAATTCTGGTGGAATTACTGGTACAACATTCATTACCATCCATTCAGGTCTGTTTCCTGAAATTCTAAATGATTCTACTGTATCTAATCTTTTTACAAGTTTTACTCTTTTTTGTTCACTTGCACCTTCTAATTCTTTTTTTATTTCTGCTGATAATTTATCTAAATCAACTTTTTTTAGTAATTCTTCTAAAGCTTCTGCTCCCATTCTTGCTTTAAAAGATCCTCTTCCATATTTTTCTTCTGCTTCATGATATTCCTTTTCATTTAAAATCTGACATTGTTCAAGTCCTGTATCTCCTTTGTCAGTTACAATATAAGAAGCAAAATATATTACTTTTTCTAAGTTTCTTGGTGAAATGTCAAGCATTAGAGCAATTCTGCTTGGTATTCCTTTAAAGTACCAGATGTGTGCAACTGGTGCTGCAAGTTCAATATGCCCCATTCTTTCACGTCTTACTTTTGCTTTTGTTACTTCAACACCACATCTATCACAGACAATTCCTTTATATCTTACTCTTTTATATTTTCCACAATGACATTCCCAGTCTTTTGTTGGTCCAAATATTCTTTCACAGAATAAACCATCTTTTTCTGGCTTTAGTGTTCTATAATTTATTGTCTCAGGTTTTTTTACTTCACCTTTTGACCATTCTCTTACTTGTTCATCTGATGCAATTCCTATTTTTAATTTATTAAAAATATCTAATTCGTCCACAATCTTTCCCCCTTGATAATATTTTTAAATGATTGTCTAAGCTATTTTTAGCTTATTTTGCTTTACATAGCTACTTTGTTTTCCAAAATAGATTTCAAAGTCTTTCCATTGCTCGAACAATTCCTTCAGGTCGCTTCTCTTCTTTTTAGAATTCTATTTAATTACTTGCTTTTCTAAAAAGCTCTTTATTATTGGTATATCTTCAGTTGCTGTATAAAAATGTTTCAATATAGTAATATCTCTATTATCCATATATCATCACTCTCTCTTTCTTTATGTTGTTATAAAATTCTCTTTCTAATTCATCCATTTCATCTTCTTTAAAGCATTCTTCTTCAATTAAGTCAACTTCTTTTTGTAGTACCTGTTTTAAATTTTCCAAAATAGATCCAATAATCAATAAACTTTTTATTTTTTTTGCTGTTATTATAATGTCTATATCGCTATTTTCATTATAATCTCCTCTTGCATATGAGCCGAAAATATAAGCTTTATCTACCCCATATTTTTTAAATATTGGTTCTGTTAGTTTTTTTATTTGATTTATAGCCTCTTGTTTATTTATATCTTCCATAGGCTTTCTCCTAAATATTTTTTAATTACTCAATAATATCATCATCATTATCTAAATTATCATTTGCTAAATCACTATCAAATAATAATTCATCATCTTCATCATCGAAACCTTCAAATAATTCGTCATTACCATCATCAAAATCTTCTGTATCATCTAATAACATTTCATCATTTGATGCTTCTTCTCCATATCCATCTAAGTCTTCGTCACTAATTACTTCTTCTTCGATTAATAGTTTTTTGTCTTTTTCAGGATCATATTCGATACCTTCTTCGATATTTTCCTTTAATTCTAATTCTTGATTATCGTCAGAATATAGACGTACATCTAATCCTAATGATTGTAATTCTTTTACTAATACTTTGAAACTTTCTGGTACTCCTGGTTCTGGAACGTTCTCTCCTTTTACAATTGCTTCATAAGTTTTAACTCTTCCTACAACGTCATCTGATTTTACTGTCAACATTTCTTGTAATGTGTAAGATGCACCATATGCTTCTAGAGCCCAAACTTCCATTTCTCCAAAACGTTGTCCACCAAATTGTGCTTTACCTCCTAGAGGTTGTTGTGTTACTAATGAGTATGGTCCAGTTGAACGAGCATGTATTTTATCATCAACTAAATGATGAAGTTTTAACATGTACATAACACCTACTGTAATTGGCTTATCAAATGGGTCTCCTGTTCTACCATCATAAAGTGTCATTTTTCCATCTTCACTCATTCCAGCTTCTTTTAATACTTCTTTAACATCTTTTTCTGTTGCTCCATCAAATACTGGTGTAGATATTTTCCATCCTAAGGCTTTTGCTGCTCCTCCTAAATGTACTTCAAGAACTTGACCTAAGTTCATACGAGAAGGAACACCTAGTGGATTTAATAAGATGTCAATTGGTGTACCGTCTGGCATAAATGGCATGTCTTCTTCTGGTAATACTCTTGAAATAACACCTTTGTTACCATGACGTCCTGCCATTTTATCACCAACAGATATTTTTCTCTTTGTTGCAATATAACATCTAATAATTTGATTAACTCCAGGTCCTAATTCGTCTGAATTTTCTCTTGTAAAGATTTTTACATCTACAATTGTTCCTGCTTCTCCATGTGGTACTCTAAGTGATGTATCTCTAACTTCTCTTGCTTTTTCTCCAAAGATAGCTCTTAATAATCTTTCTTCAGCTGTTAAGTCTGTTTCTCCTTTTGGAGTAACTTTTCCAACTAAAATGTCTCCTGGTCTAACTTCTGCTCCAATTCTAATAATTCCATTTTCGTCTAAGTCTTTTAATGAGTCATCTCCAACATTTGGAATATCTCTTGTAATTTCTTCTGCACCTAATTTTGTATCACGACATTCACAGTCATATTCTTCAATGTGAATTGATGTGAATACATCTTCTTTTACTAATTTTTCATTAATTAATATAGCATCCTCATAGTTATATCCTTCCCATGTTGAGAAAGCTACTAATACGTTTTTACCAAGTGCCATTTCTCCATTTTGTGTAGCTGGTCCATCTGCAATGGCATCTCCTTTATTTACCTTTTCTCCAACTTTTACAATTGGTTTTTGGTTTATACAAGTTCCACCATTTGTTCTCTTAAATTTGCGTAATTTATGTACAACTGTTTTTCCGTTTGCATATTTTACTGTAATTGCATCACCTGTTACTTTTTCAATAACACCGTCATCTTCTGCTAGCACTAAGATTCCTGAGTCTTTTGCTGCTCTGTATTCAATTCCAGTTCCAACAATTGGACTTTCTGTAATCATTAGTGGAACTGCTTGACGTTGCATGTTTGCACCCATTAATGCTCTTTTTGCATCGTCATGCTCTAAGAATGGAATCATAGCTGCTGCAACAGAAACTAATTGTTTTGGTGAAACATCTACATATTGTACTTTGTCACTGTCAACTTCTATAATTTCATTTTTAAATCTTACTCTAATTCTTTTATTTGTGAATTTACCATTTTTGTCAACTGGCTCTGATGCTTGAGCTATAATGTAGTTATCTTCTATATCAGCACTCATGTATTCAACGATGTCTGTTAGTTTGTGTGTTTCTGGATCTACTTTTCTGTATGGTGTTTCTATAAATCCATATTCATTAATTTGAGCAAATGATGAAAGTGCTGAAATTAATCCAATGTTTGGTCCTTCTGGAGATTCTATTGGGCATAATCTACCATAGTGTGTATAATGAACGTCACGAACTTCGAAACCTGCTCTTTCTCTTGTAAGACCTCCTGGTCCTAATGCTGAAATTCTTCTTTTATGTGTTAATTCTGAAAGTGGGTTTGTTTGATCCATAAATTGTGACAATTGTGAGCTTCCAAAGAATTCTCTAATTGCTGATGTTATTGGTTTTGTGTTAATTAATGTTTGTGGTGTAACAACGTCTAAATCTTGAATTGTCATTCTTTCACGGACAACTCTTTCAAGTCTTGTTAGACCTATTCTGAATTGATTTTGTAATAATTCACCAACTGAACGAATTCTACGGTTTGCTAAGTGGTCAATATCATCTGGTGTTCCTAGTCCATGTGATAGATTTAATAAATAGTTTATAGAAGCTATCATGTCTTCTGTTGTAATGTGTTTTGGCACTAATTCTTCCATTCTTTCTTCTAAAGCTTTTACTAAATCTTTTTCTTCTGTATTGTCTATAATATTTTTTAATACATTATAATTTACTAATTCTTTAATATGTAATTTGCTTAAATCTACATTTGGTAATACTTTGTGAATATTTACTGTACTATTTCCAATAATTCTTACTTTTCTGTCTCCTAACATTATATCTACAATGTTGATTCCAGAATTTTGAATTTCTTCTGCTTTTTCTTCTGATATTATTTCTCCTGCTTGTACGAATACTTCTCCTGTTTCATTATCTACAATGTCTTCTGCTGCAACTTTTTCTTTAATTCTATATGCTAAATTCAATTTTTGATTAAATTTATATCTACCAACTTTTGCTAAATCATATCTTTTATTGTCATAGAATAATCCATTAAATAAATTTCTTGCAGCGTCTACTGTTGGTAATTCTCCTGGTCTTAATTTTTTGTAAATTTCTATTAATGCTTCGTCTTGGTCTTTTATTGTGTCTTTTGCAATTGTTGCTGTTATCATTTCTTCTTCACCAAATAATTCTCTTATTTGGTCATCTGTTGTAATTCCAATTGCTCTTAATAGCGTAGTTACAGGTACTTTTCTTGTTCTGTCTACACGAACATAGAATATGTCATTTCCATCTGTTTCGTATTCAAGCCATGCTCCACGAAGTGGCATAACTGTTGATGTATATGTTTTCTTTCCTGTTTTTGTATCAAATTCTTCTGCATAATAACATCCTGGTGAACGAACTAATTGGCTTACTACAACTCTTTCTGCTCCATTGATTACAAATGTTCCACTGTCTGTCATAAGTGGGAAATCTCCTAAATAGATTTCTTGTTCTTTAATTTCTCCTGTTTCACGATTGATTAATCTTACTTTTACGTGTAATCTTGTAGCATATGTTGCATCTCTTTCTTTTGCTTCTTCAACAGAGTATTTTGTTTTGTCTTCCATGTAATAGTCAAAAAATTCAAGAACTAAATTTCCAGAATAGTCTTCAATTGGAGAGATGTCTCTTAATACTTCTCCTAATCCTTCTTCTACAAACCAGTCGTATGAATCTTTTTGAACTTTGATAAGATTTGGCATTTCGATATAGTCGCCAACTTTTGCAAAATCTTTACGAGAAGATTTCTCGTAGTTAATTTCTTTTAATTCCAAAAATATCACTCCTAAAAAAATATTAAGCAGATGCTTAAATTCTAGAAAAATGCGTTAGCATTGACATAGAAATTAAGTGCGCAAATTTTTAATTTGCTTTGATTAAAATAACTAGATTTTAAAAGAAGTCCTTCTTAAAGACTATTTGATATCTAGAAAATTTGATTTGTCTGCTCTTGCAAATCAGCCTTCCCTAGGTCAAATTAGAATTTAATTCCTCTTCTTTTAATTTTTAACTTTTGAATGAATTTAAAATTGTTTTTGCAAAATTAACTAGTCCATCAAATAAACGGCAATAAAAGAGCTGTTGAAAAATCTTTATTTTTCAACTGGCTCTATTATTTATTTATTTTATGTTTTACTAATATATTCTATTTTTATCACCCTTATTGAAATTTTATTCTTTCATTGGGTATCTATTATTTTGCAAATATATAATATAATAACATATTTGCCTGTTTTTTGTCAATAGTTTTTGTGTAATATCCAAAAATTTCGATGGACATTTTTTGTTTTCTATAGTACAATTAAAAAAGATTTTCTAAATTGAGGAGGAATTATGAGTACATTACCATTGTTTTTAAAATATATTATAACTGCAATAATAGGTATGATACCTATTATTGAATTAAGAGGTGCTATCCCAATAGGTGTATTTACTTTTCATTTAAATTACTTAGAATCTTTCATATGTAGTTTTATTGGAAACATTATACCTGTGTATTTTATTGTAAAATATATTAGACCTCTATTTGATTTTCTAGGAAGATGGAAGATATTTAAAATTATTATCGATTGGGCTTCAGAAAGAGCCTCAAAAAAGATTGAAGAGAGTGAAAGATTACAAAATTTTGCTGCTTTAGGTTTATTTCTTTTTGTAGCAATCCCTTTACCTGGAACTGGTGCGTGGGTGGGTTCTCTTATTGCAAATTTTTTAGAAGTTCCACCTAAGAAAGCAATACCTCCAATTATAGCAGGTGTACTTGTTGCTGGAATCATTATCCTTGTTTTAACTGCAGTTACTAATGGCGGTATTCAGTATCTATTACAAAAGAACTAGTGTATAAATATAAAAAAGACGGATCTTTTAATACTTTTATTACTATTTTCATTCCGTTATAAATTATAAATTTATAACGGAATTCCAATAATTCTTATAGTGTTAAAAAGACCCGTCTTTTTTTACATTATTTTTCATTTCTAGCTTATAATCTATATATTCTTCTACTAATATCTTTAATACTGCAGCTACTGGAACAGCTAAAAACATACCTAATATTCCAAAATAAGCTCCTCCAATTGTAACAGCAAATATAACTAGCAGTGGACTAATTTTTAATGATTTTCCTACTATTTTTGGATTTATAATATTAGCATCAATTTGTTGTAATATAATAACAACAACTAACATCCATATTGCTTGTGATAGTCCTCCTGTAATTAGCGTTATAATAGTCGAAATTCCTACAGCTATAATAGCTCCAAAATATGGTATCATATTGAATATTCCAATAAAAAATCCTAATAATGGTGCATATTTTACTCCCATTATTGATAAAGCTATTGTTACCAAAATTCCTACAATAATAGCATCTAAAAATTGGCTTGCTAAAAACTTAAAAAATATTTGATTTGAGTTATTAAAATATCTGTTTACATTTTTATAAACATTTTCTTTCAAAAGTGCATTTGCAAATCTTCTTAAGAAATTTACTATTTGATTTCGTTCTAATAAGAAATATATTGAAACAATGATTGCAACAAATATTTCAAAAACACTAGTAACAGCATTTAATGCACTAATTAAATAATCTATAATTTTGTCTAATCTAAAATATTGCTTTATATCTAAATCTTGAATATTTTTTATTGCGTCATTTATAATTTCATTCTTGAAAAGAGATTGCTCTGATATTTCACTATATTTTTGTATAGCACTTTCATAATATTGCTGTGCATTTCCTAATAAATCAGATATACTTTCTAATACTACTGGCAAAATAAAGTTAAATAATATCATTATCAATATAATAACAATTATATATACTGTTAGTATGCTTAGGCCTCTTGCTCTTTTTGAAATAAATTTAAATTTATTTCCTTTATAACATTTTTCGATATTAGCGCAAGGAATATATAATATATATGCTATAAATACACCAATAAATAATGGACTTATAATACTAAAAAATTTTCCGATTGCTCCTATTATATCTGAAAAATTATCTAACGTTTTGTAAACTATAATAATTGCAGTTCCTAGTAAGAACCAATATAGCCATTTTTTCCAATGATTTTTAATCTCATTCATTTCTTAATCTTTTCTCCTTATATTTTAATTTCTAATTCTACCGGACAATGGTCACTTCCCATTATCTCTGGATAAATTTTTGCTTCTTTAATATTTTCTTTAATATCATTAGATACTATAAAATAATCTATTCTCCACCCTATATTTTTTTCTCTTGCTTTTCCCATATATGACCACCATGTATATGCTCCTTCTTTGGTTGGATATAAGTAGCGATATGTATCTGTAAATCCTGCATTTAACAACTCTGTCATCTTTTGTCTTTCTTCATCTGTAAATCCAGCATTTCCTCTATTGTTTTTTGGATTTTTTAAATCAATTTCTTTATGTGCTACATTTAAATCTCCACACATAATTACAGGTTTATTTTTATTTAGTTTTAATAGATATTTTCTTACTTCATCTTCCCATATTTGCCTATAATCTAATCTTTCTAATCCTCTTTTGGAATTAGGTGTATAAATCGTTACTATGTAAAATTTTTCATATTCTAATGTAATTACTCTTCCCTCTTTATCATGTTCTTCTATTCCAATTCCGTATTTTACACTTATTGGTTCTTTTTTTGTGAAAATTGCAGTACCAGAATATCCTTTTCTTTCTGCACTATTCCAAAAGCTTTTATATCCATTAAATTTTAATTCGATTTGTTCTGGTTGACATTTAGTTTCTTGTATACAAAATATATCTGCATCTATTTTATTGAAAAATTCATTAAATCCTTTGTTTACACATGCTCTTATTCCATTTACATTCCATGAAATTAGTTTCATATATTTTCCTCATTTCCTTGTTAATTCTATATTTGGCTGTTTCTATAAATTTACTATATTTTATTTAGCCTGTCAAGTAGTGTATTTGCCATGTTCTTAATTGCAAAAAAATTTTATTATATAAATATTTCTTTTTATCTTATAAAATATAATAAAAATCACTTAAACAACTTGGATTGTATAAGTGATTTTTTATATTTGTTTTATTATTTAACTACTGATACTGGTAAATATTTCACTCCCCATTTTAATGCTTGTGAATGAGAATTTACATATATATCAATTCTATTTCCGTTGATTGCTCCGCCTCTATCTTCTACAGTATAAATATGTCCACCGATATTTAATTTTGTTCCAAAAGCAAATTTTGAAGATGCTGCAACAGTTCTTCCTGCTGTTGCTTTAGTTCCTGATGCAGTTCTACCAGTTGCCTTTCCACAACATTTACTACAAGAACAATATGCTGTAATCTTATATGTTTCGCCATTTACTACAGCTGTTGTAGTTGCACTTTCTCTTGGTGTTGATGCTCTTGATGTTGTTGCTTTGTTTACTTGTACAATTTTATTTACAGGTTGTTGAATTATAGCTTCTGAGATTACATTTCTTTCTATTTCTACATCATTTTGATATTTTATTTTATAAGTTACTTCTTTTATACCATCTTTTCCCTCTTGAAGTACTTTTGTTTTTGTATTTTCGCTAACACCTGTTGTATTTTTTGTAATTGTTTCATATGGTATTGTAACTTGTTCCTTTACTATTTTTTCAGTGATTGGTGCATAGTTTTTTAGTAATTGTTCTAAAGATGTTTGCACTCCTTCTTCTGAAATTTTAGCAATTTGAACTTCATTATATGATTTATCTGTTATTTTTATTTCTTGACCTGCTGTCACTTCACACTCTATGTCTGGTATAGTTTTTTGATTATCTTCTAAAATTATATTATTTTCTTCTAAAATTTCTTTTACTTTGGTTTTAGATGTTAATACTGTCATTTCATAACCATTTTGTAGAGTAATTTTAATATCGTTTAATTTTGTATTTACGGCCATTACCCCTATTCCTGATATTAAAATTAGGATTATGCTAATACAAATAATTTTCATGATAGAAATTGAAGCTTTTTCTTCTGTTTTCATAAAAATATTTTCCCCCCTTTAGCAATATATGCATTATACTATTCTTTTTTATATTTGTCAAACTTTCAAAATTTTTACTTTTTTGTAAAAATTTCTCTGATTTTTATCATTATTTTATAAATTTTTATAGTTTTTATATATTTTTATAATTATTTTTATTCCTTTTATATTAATTTCAAATTTCTTCATATTTTTTACAATTTGTCCAAAATTTATAATCATTATTATATTATATGTAATTTTTTAATGAAAATAACCAATTTATAATAAAATTTTTATTATACTTATAATTATCTATATTTCAGTTATATAAAATTTAATGTGTTTTTATTACTTATAATTAAAAAAATAATAATTTCGTCAAAATATTATAAAAAATTTTATAATTATTGTATATTTTTTTTTAATATGATATTATAAATTTGTATATAATATAAATAAGGAGGAATTAGTATGGCTATTTGGATTATATTAGCTATTGTGGTAGTAATTATTTTAGCTATCATCGGTATTTATAATGGTTTAGTACAATCAAAAATTAAAGTTGACAATGCTTGGAGTCAAATTGATGTACAATTACAAAGAAGGTTTGACTTAATACCTAATTTTGTAGAAACTGTTAAAGGATATATGGAACATGAAAAAGAAACTTTCGAAAAAATTGCGCAATTAAGAACTTCTTGGGCCAATGCTTCTAGTGTATCAGAAAAAGCACAACTTGATGGTGAACTATCTGGTGCATTAAAAACAATTATGGCTGTATCAGAAAGCTATCCTGAATTAAAAGCAAATCAAAACTTTTCTGATCTATCAGAAGAATTAAGAAATACTGAAAATAAAATTTCTTTTTCAAGACAATTTTATAATGACACTGTAACAATGTATAATACAAAATTAGAAGTTTTCCCTTCTAATATCATTGCTGGAATGTTTAATTTTAAAGCTCGTGATTTATTTAAAGCAGAAAGCGACGAAGCTAGAAAAAATGTAAAAGTAGACTTTAGTAAATGAGACAGCAGAGGCAGCTAAAAACTGTCTTATAGGGACAGTCTTAAGCTGTCTCATTTTATTTATTAATTACTCTATATTAACCTAATTTATATAGTAGGAAGGATATAATTATGTTTGAAAATATAAGAAAAAATAAAATAGAATCTGGAGTTATTATTGGAATATTTATTCTTGCAATTACTCTAATTGTATATTATATATGTAATGCATTAGAACTTGGTACTTTTTCAATTGTAATCGCTCTTTGTTTTTCTATTGGCTCTGCTTGGGGTTCATACTATTACAGCGATAAAATTGTATTGTCTTTGAATAAGGCACGACCTGCAACCAAGGAAGAAGATTTAAAATTAGTTAATATTTTGGATGCTCTTATGCTATCATCTGGATTAACTACAAAACCAAGATTATATGTTGTAGACGATTTGCAACCAAATGCATTTGCTACAGGAAGAAATCCTGAAAATGCTGTTATATGTGTAACAACTGGTCTTTTAGAAAAATTAGATTATTATGAATTAGAAGGTGTTATAGCACATGAAATGAGTCATATAAAAAATTACGACATTAGATTAAGTTGTGTTGTATCTGTAATGGTAGGATTTATGGTTATGCTTTCTGATTTATTTACAAGGACAATATTTTGGGGAGGATTAAAAGATAAAGATAATGATAACAATAATAAAGCTAATGGAATTTTAATGTTAATTGGTCTAGTATTTTTAATATTGTCACCTATTTTTGGTTCATTAATGCAACTTGCTTTATCAAGAAAAAGAGAATTTTTAGCAGATAGCACAGCAATAGAATTCACAAGAAACCCTGAAGGACTAATTTCAGCATTAGAAAAACTAGAAAATGACCCAAATCAATTAGAAGTTGCAAATAGTGCAACAGCGAACATGTATATTATAAATCCATTTAAAAAAGATTCAAACAATGGAAGAAAAAGAACTACTAGTATTTGGTCAACACACCCTAGTACTCAAGATAGAATAGAGGCTTTAAGAAATTTAAAATAATCAAGAATAATAAAAATCAAGTCCAAAAAGTGTTTAACTTTTTGGACTTAATTCATGGGTTTTTAATTACCATTTACTTGCCACGCAAGTATTGGATATCCGCCATTTATTTTTCCTGTTTCATCTTCTACATAGTCATCACCCAATTGTTCTGCTATACCTTATATTATTTTCATTAATTTCCTTTTGTAAATTTTCTAATTCTTTTATTCCTTTGTTATCTTCTAGAACTTTCATTTGCCTTCTTGCTGACTCGTTTAATTTTATTAGTCTTTCACTTTGCGTTACTCCTGCATTTATTAGTTCTGCATTTGTATTCTCTAAATTACTTAAAATAACTAAATGAAGTAAATCAGTATAATCTCTTATATTACCTTTTT
>CANQNU010000011.1 GCA_947625295.1 uncultured Clostridia bacterium
GATAAAGGTGAATTAGTATTAACAGCATATAGAACAGGTTCACATTCAGACTTATTTTAAAAAATAAATGTAAAATTTTAAAGTGCAATTTTAGTATCTTAAAGTGCAAAAATTGCACTTTAAGATTATATATAGCAAAAGCGCTATTGATTTATTGTTATCAATAACGCTTTTAGAATGTTTTACTACAATCTTGAAAGTATTGAGTAACAAGTCTTTTCGGATTTTGGGAACACAATGGGGACAAAAGTACCAAAAAATCGATCTAAAAACGCACAAAAGTTTTTCAAACAAAACCACCATAACTAATCAAAACTAAAAAGAAAATTAATAAAAATAAACAAAATTCAACTAAATTAATATTCAACCAATAAACATATTATGATATAATTATTAAAAATAAAAACATCTGTTGAGAAAAACACCAAATTATGATATAAAATATAATTACTATAAATACAAAAAATGAAAATGGAAAAAATTAAAAAATAGCACAAAAATTAATAGATATAATTGGAGATGAAAAAGGATGTCTAATTTTGTTCACTTACACATACATAGTGAGTTTAGTTTACTAGATGGAGCAAATAGAATAAAAGATTTACCAAAAAGAGCGAAAGAATTAGGTATGGATGCAATTGCCATTACTGACCATGGCGTTATGTATGGAGCAATTGATTTTTACAAAGCATGTAAGGCAGAGGGAGTAAAGCCTATTATTGGATGTGAAGTTTATGTTGCTCCTCGTTCTCGTTTTGATAAAGAACCTAATATTGACAATAAATATAATCATTTGATTTTACTAGCAAAAAATAACCAAGGTTATAAAAACTTGAGTAAACTAGTTTCAATTGGTTTTACAGAGGGATATTATTACAAACCACGTATTGATTTAGAAGTATTAGAAAAATATCATGAAGGACTGATATGCTTAAGTGCTTGTTTAGCAGGTAGCGTAAATCAGGCTTTATTAAATGGTCAAAATGAAAAAGCAGAAGAAATTGCTTTATGGCATAAAAAGGTTTTTGGTAACGATTATTACATAGAAATACAAAACAATGGTATTAAAGAACAAGTTTTAGCAAACCAAAAATTAGTAACTTTAGCTAGAAAGCTAGATATTCCACTTGTTGCAACAAACGATGCTCATTATTTAAGAAAAGAAGATGCTTATAATCATGAAGTATTGCTTTGTATTCAAACAGGTAAGAGAATGAGCGATATGGACAGAATGAGATTTGATACAGATGAGTTATATGTAAAATCTCCTGAAGAAATGAGTGAATATTTTAAGGCATTTCCAGATGCTATTGAAAATACAGTAAAAATAGCGAAAGAATGTAATGTGGAGTTTGAATTTGGACATACTATACTTCCAAATTATGATGTACCAGAAGAATTCCCAACACATTATGATTACTTTAAAAAATTATGTGACGATGGAATTAAAAAAAGATATGGAGAAAATCCATCCAAAGAAATATTAGATAGGGCAGAGTATGAATTAGGCGTAATTCAAAAGATGGGATATGTTGACTATTTTCTAATTGTTTGGGATTTTATACATTATGCAAAAACAAATGGAATACCAGTAGGGCCAGGTCGTGGTTCTGGTGCAGGTTCTATTATTGCATATGCTATTGAAATTACAGATATTGATCCTATAAAATATGGATTACTTTTTGAAAGATTTTTAAATCCTGAAAGAATTAGTATGCCTGATTTTGATGTTGATTTTTGTTATGAACGTAGACAAGATGTTATTGATTATGTATCTGAAAAGTATGGTCATGACCATGTTTCTCAGATTATAACATTTGGGACAATGGCAGCAAAAATGGTTATTCGTGATGTGGCAAGGGTTTTAGATATTCCTTATTCAGAAGCGGATAATTTGGCAAAAATGATACCAAATGAGTTGCATATTACTATAAAAAAGGCAATTGAACAAAATAAAGAGTTAGGTAATTTATATGAAACAGATGAAACTGTAAAAAAAGTTTTAGATATTGCTATGGGACTAGAAGGAATGCCAAGACAGGCTTCAACACATGCTTGCCGGAATTGTTATAACTAAAGAGCCAGTAGATACCTATGTTCCGTTATATGTACGTGATGGTCAAATATCAACTCAATACATAATGACAACTTTAGAAGAGTTAGGTTTATTAAAAATGGACTTTTTAGGATTAAGAACTCTAACAGTAATACAAGATACTATTGATTTAGTGAAACAAAATAGGGGAATAGATGTAGAGTTTGATAAAGAAATGGCAGATCCTAAAGTTTATAAATTATGGCAAGAAGGTAAAAGTTGTGGAATATTCCAGTTTGAATCTCAAGGAATGACTAATTTCATGAAGGAATTAAAGCCAGATTGTTTAGAAGATTTAATAGCAGGAGTTTCTTTATACAGACCAGGGCCAATGGATCAAATACCGAGATATATAAAAGGAAAGTTACATCCAGGTCATAATGAATATACACATCCAAGTTTAGAGCCAATTCTAAATGTTACATATGGATGTATGGTGTATCAAGAACAAGTTATGCAGATAGTACGTGATCTAGCAGGATATTCTTTGCGGAAGAGCAGATTTAGTAAGACGTGCTATGGGTAAGAAAAAGTTAGATGTTATGGCAAAAGAGAGAGAGATTTTTATTCATGGACAAGTAGATGAAAATGGAAATGTAATTGTTCCAGGATGTGTTAGAAATGGAATAGATGAAGAATCAGCTAACAAAATATTTGACGAAATGGCAGAATTTGCAAAATATGCTTTTAATAAATCGCATGCAGCTTGTTATGCAGTAGTAGCTTATAGAACAGCATATTTAAAAGCTTATTATCCAGCTGAATTTATGGCAGCAACTTTAAATAGTTTTTTAGGAAATTTAGATAAAATACCACAATATATTGATGAATGTAAAACGCTTGGAATTCAAATATTAAAACCAGATATTAATAAAAGTAATACTAGATTTACAGTTGAAAGAGATGAAGTTATTCAAGTAGAAATAGCTAGTGACAATAACGACAGTAATAATAGTAATAGTAGTAATAATAATGATAATAGTAATAATAATGATAATAGTAATAATAGTGATAATAAAAATAATAAAGTAGCAAATAATCAAATTGGTAAAATCAGATTTGGATTAGGAAGCATAAAAAATGTTGGTACAGTTCCGGTTAATAATATTGTAAAGCAAAGGAACGAAAATGGACCATATAAAAGCTTTACAGATTTTTGTGAAAGAATTGCTGAAGAAGGAGTTAACAAAAAATGTATAGAAAGCTTAATAAAAGCAGGAGTTTTCGATGAATTTGAACAAACAAGAAGTACATTATTAGCATCTTTTGAATCAATTATAGATACTATTCAATCTGGAAAGAAAAAAGGATTTAAAGGACAAGTATCAATGTTTGACTTAGGAACAGAGGAAGAGAAAGAGGAATTAAATGAAATTAAATATACATTTGAAGAACATGAAGAATTACAAAATAAGGAACTTTTATCATTAGAAAAGGAAATGCTAGGAATTTATATTTCAGGTCATCCATTAGAAAAACTAAGAAGCCAAATTGAAGCGCAAACTACAATTAATACAATAGAGTTAAGAAATATAGATGAGCAAATGAATTCAAATATAGATGAAGAAGGATCGAACTTAATGAATGCCAATACTAAACTTAAATATAAAGATGGGCAAAATGTTAAATATGCAGGTATTATTTCTTCAATTAAGAAAAAATATACAAAGAATAATAAGATAATGGCATTTGTAACTATTGAAGATTTATATGGTACAGCAGAAATTATTGTATTTGAAAATGCATATTTAAAGTCAGGAAAAAGTTTGGTAGAAGAAAATATAGTAATGGTAGATGGAAGATTAAGTATTCGTGAAGATGATACAACTACAATAATTGCAAATGACATCAAGGATTTTGGAGAGAATAAAATACAAATTCTAACGCTTGATATTACTAATACTAATGAAGAGGAAAAAGATAAACTAAGAGGAGCAATAAAATTTTTTAATGGAGATAAAAATAATATTAATGTTCAAATTAAAATTGGAGAAGAGTTAAAACCATGTGGACAAGTTTATTTGACAGAAGATATTCTTAAAGTTTTTGAAGAAATAATCGGAAAAGACAATGTAAGTATCTTGACTATATAGGAAAAATAAAGTAAAATAAAAATGTTGCAATTAAACATTTGCAAAAAGGATATAAAATTATATCCTATCCCAGTAGAAAGGAGGGGATTTTATGCAGAATGTCAAAGATACAATAAAAGAGCTGAAAACAGCGAGTGTCAATAATGATGATGCGAAACAGCTTTTGGAAATTGTCACGTTAGAGTTTCCGAATATGTTACATTATTCGGAAACCGTGAATAAAGCTGAAATTGCTAGATACAACATGATTGCTGAAAGTATGATTAGCGATTGTGAATTGCGGCATCAGCTCATCATTCATTAAAAATAAAATTCCCTCTTTAAAAGCTATATAGCTTTTATGGGAATTAAAAACAATCCACGGCCAAAATCCGTGGATTGTTTTATGTGCAGAATTAAATCCATTCACCATATTTTTTAATATAAATCTTTTTAGCAAAAAGGGCAACAAAACAATATAAAATAGGTACTCCAATAATAATAGACATATAAGGTAAAGGTATTGGAACTAGCCCAATTACATTACCAAGCCAAGTAAATGGAACAATAATTCCAATAATACTTAACAAAATAGAAGAAATATATACCATTTTATGTGCATTACTTTGTATAAATGGAATTTTAGCTGTTCTTATAATATGCATTCCTAAAAGGTTAGAAACAATACTATAAGTAAACCATACTGTTTGGAAAGTTGCAGCATCTCTTAAATGGAATGTAAACCATAAACTTGAAAATACAATTAAGTCAAATATAGAGCTTAAAGGTCCCATAAATAGCATAAAGTTTTTTAAACTTTTTATATTAAATTGTCTAGGTTTTTGAAGATATTCTTTATCAACATTATCAAAAGGTAGAGTTAATTGCCCAAAATCGTAAAGTAGTCCTTCAACTAATAATTGAATTGGTGTTTCTGGTAAAAAAGGTAAAGCAACACTTGCAATAATTACTGACATAACTTCTCCAAAATTGAAACTTGTAGCCATTTTAATATATTTCATTAAATTTCCAAAAGTTTTTCTACCTTCAGTTACACCATCTAATAAGACGCCAAGATCTTTTTCTAATAAGATAATATCAGCAGATTCTTTAGCAATGTCAACAGCTGTATCAACTGAAATACCAACATCTGAGTTAGTTAAGGAAGGTGCATCATTAATACCATCACCCATATATCCAACTACATTTCCACTTTCTTTTAAAAGTCTTACAATTCTAGCTTTTTGTATAGGAGAAAGTTTTACAAATATATTAGTATTTCTTAATAATCTTAATATAGCGGTATCACTAAGTCTTTCAACTTCAGTTCCTTCAACAATTCTTTTAGAGTTAATTCCAACTTTTTTGCAAATGCATTTTGTAACTTCAGCATTGTCACCTGTTAAAACGATAACTCGTATTCCAGCATTATTTATATTTTCTATTGCAGATTTTGCACTTTCTTTTGGTGGGTCTAAGAATCCAATAAAGCCAAGAAGTACCATATTTTTTTCATTATCGACGCCAAAGTTTTCAATATCTTTTATATCATTTTTTTGACATACAGCTATTACTCTTAATCCATCTTTATTTAAATCTTTGGAAATCCTTTTTATATTATCTTTTATCTCTTTTGTAATTGGTGAAACTTCTCCTTTATAATCAACCATAGTACAAATACTTAATATTTCTTCTACTGCGCCTTTGGTTATTAATTGCTTTTTTTCTCCATCAGTTACTACAACAGATAGTCTTCTACGAGTAAAATCAAAAGGAATTTCATCAACTAATTTATATTTTTCAGTATATTCACTCATACCGTTTTTTAAAGCTCTTGAAACAACAGCTTCATCAATATTTCCTCTAAGTCCAGTTTGAAAGTAAGAATTTAGAAAAGCATGTTTCAAAATACGTAAATCTTCATTACCATTTATATCTAAATATTTTTCTAATACAATTTTATCTTCTGTTAAAGTACCGGTTTTATCAGTGCATAGAATGTTCATTGCACCAAAATTTTGGATAGAATCTAACTTTTTTACTATAGTTTTCTTTTTTGACATCTTTACAGCGCCTTTTGAAAGACTTGAAGATGTAATTACAGGAAGTAGTAAAGGTGTAATACAAATTGCTATTGCTACAGCGAATGTAAAAGCTGTTACAGGGCTATGCTTCCATGCATTTAAAATAAATACTATAGGAGTTAAAACAAGCATAAATTTAATTAATAATCTACTAATATTTTCTATTCCTGTTTGAAAAGATGATTTTGGTTTTCCAGTAGTAATAGTGTGTGCTACTTTTCCAAAATAAGTACTGTCAGCAGTTTTTATTACGACACATTTTGCAGAGCCACTAATTACATTTGTTCCCATAAAACAAATTGTATCTAAATCTGAAATGTTATCTAATTCATCTATAGAAAGTTCAGAATTTACATTTTTTCTAACAGCATCTGATTCACCTGTTAAAGAAGATTGTCCAACATATAAATCTTTTGCTTCGATAACTCTTAAATCAGCAGGAATCATACTACCAGCAGATAAAATTACTATATCACCTAAAACAACTTCTTTGATAGGAATTTGAACTTCTTTTCCATCTCTCATAACAGTTGTTGTTGTAGCAACTAATTCTTTTAACTTTTCTGCAGCTTTATTAGAACGATATTCTTCAAAGAACTCTAACAAAGTACTTGCTGTAACTAATATAACAATAACAACAATGTTTGCGTAACTTGGAGTTTCTGCTAAGTATACATCTGTATAAAACAAAATTAAGACAATTGCAAGTAAAATGCAATTGAAAGGGCTAAATAAACTTTCAAAAAAGTAGTGATACCATTTTTTAGGTTTGTTTTGTGTAACTTCATTATATCCATACTTATGTAGTTTTTCATCAGCAATATTAGAAGAAAGTCCGATTTTCTTCTACGTTATATTTTTTTACAAATTCATCTTTAGGAAGTATACATTCTTGACCATACATTTTTGAAACATTTACTTCCTCTTTTGTGTTAGCCATTAAAAATCATCTCCTTCTTTTGTAACTATTTAAAATTATACCACTAATTTCAAAAATTAAAACCCAATTTTAAAAAATGTGTAAAACTTTTAAAATAAATTGTATAATTGTTTATTTCAGAATAATAATCAAGATAATAATATTTTTATATTTCTTCGTTATCCCCATTCTAAAAATTCTAACAAAAGTTTTTTCAAACTTTTGAGAATTTTTGAACGGTCCCCACAATTTCACTACAAAATATAAAAATATTTTATCTTGAAGTTATTTATATTAAAAAATAATTTGATGGTATTATTATAATTGACAATTATAAGTATATACTATATAACTAAAATAATTTATTAATATAACAAAAAAGGACGACCCCTTTGTCACAATTATAAAAAAGAGAGGAGAAATATATAATGGATAGAATTAGAGTTGCTGGAATTATTCCAATGGAAAATGGATTTGCTTTTATGCATAGAGCTGATGTTATAAAGAGAAAAGATTTTCAAGATTACTACACATTTCCAGGAGGAGGATTAGAAGAAGGAGAAACTTTAGAGGAAGGTGTTATTAGAGAAATTAAAGAAGAGTTTGGAATTGATATCAAAGTTACTAAAAAATTGTATGAATTAAACTCAGAAAAATTTAATCAGAAAGAATATTTCTTTTTATGTGAATATATAGATGGTAAGTTTGGAACAGGCACAGGACCAGAGTTTTCTAATAATCCAAAATATAAAGATAGTGGAAAATATATACCAGAGATAATTAAAAGAGAAGAAATTAAGAATATTTTGTTATTGCCAAGAGAAATTGCAGATAAATTTTTAATAGATATAGAAGAAGGAAAAATATAAAATAAAATTACAATAGACACGGAGGTTATAGCTATGCAAAAAATCTTAATTGTAGAAGATGATGAAAAATTAAGAAATGAAATAGAGATATTTTTTAGTAATAATGGATATAAGGTAGAAACACTAAAAAATTTTAATAATACAATTCATGATATTATTGAAACAAAATCAGATTTGATATTATTAGATATAAATTTACCTATGGCAGATGGAGAATATATATGCAAAGAAATTAGAAAACAATCTAATGTTCCAATCATAATAATAACTAGTAGAGATAGTGAAGTAGATGAATTGCTAAGTATAAATTATGGAGCAGATCATTATATAACAAAACCTTTTAATATTCATATATTACTTGCTAAAACAAATGCTTTATTACGAAGAAGCAATATGGAAAAAGAACAAGATAAGATTAATGCACAAGACTATATAATTAATTTATCAAATAGTACAATAATAAAAGAAAATAAGGAAATAGAACTAACTAAGAATGAACTTAAAATCTTGAAATATCTAACAGAGAAAAGGGATAAAATTGTTTCAAGAGAAGAATTGATGGAGTATTTATGGGAAAGTGAAAGTTTTATTGATGACAATACT
Organism: uncultured Clostridia bacterium; assembly: GCA_947625295.1. Lineage (GTDB taxonomy): Bacteria > Bacillota > Clostridia > TANB77 > CAG-508 > CAG-269. Next base: position 8,643 of record CANQNU010000011.1, read on the forward strand.
TTAACAGTAAATATAACTAGATTAAGAAATAAACTAGAAAAATTAGATTTAAAAGAATTATTAGAAACAAAGAGAGGACAAGGATATATTTTAAAATCTAAACGATGATTAAATGTTTTTATTCAATTTTGGTACTATAAAAGTATAATAGTTAATTACTATTTTTTATGAAAGGAAAATATAGCAATATGAAATTCAAAAGTTTTATAAAAGACAAAATACTGCAAATATGCTTAATTATTTTTGGTATTGTAACTATAGAGATATTTTTGTTAGCATATCCATTTGGAAATTTTATTAAAATATATATTCCAATAACCATATTCGGACTTTATTTTATTTCTATCATTTTTGAATATTTAGATAAAAAAAGATATTACAGAAATATTTATAAATTTTTAAATGAATTAGAAGAGAAATATTTGATAACAGAAATTATTAATAATCCTAATTTTACTGAAGGAAAAATATTAAAAGATGTGCTAGAGCAAACAAATAAATCCATGATTGAAAATGTAAATAAATATAAATACTTGCAAGAAGATTATAAAGAATATATAGAGATGTGGATTCATGAAATAAAAACACCAATAGCAACAACTAAATTAATAATAGAAAATAATAAAAATGATGTTACAAAAAACATAGAAGAAGAATTAAATGAAGTAGAAAACTATATCGAGCAAGCTTTATTCTATGCAAGGAGCAATACAGTTGAAAAAGACTACTATATAAAAAAGAGTAACTTAAAAGATATAGTAAATGAATGTATAAAGAAAAATAAGACTTCATTAATACACAATAGAATAAATATTAATACACATGAACTAGATAAACAGGTTAATACAGATAGCAAATGGATTGTTTTTATATTAAACCAAATTATACAAAATAGTATAAAATATAAAAGTTCAGAAATTGAAATATATGCTGAACAAGGAAAAGAAAATATAGTTTTACACATAAAAGATAATGGAATAGGAATTAAAGAAAGTGAAATTTCAAGAGTGTTTGAAAAAGGATTCACTGGTACAAACGGCAGAACATTAAATAAAAAATCTACTGGAATTGGACTATATTTATGTAAAAAATTATGCAATAAAATAGGGATAGGAATAGAGCTAAATTCAATACAAAATGAAGGAACAGAAATTAAGATAATATTTCCCCAAAGTAGTTATATAGATATGAAGTAAGGGGAAATATTTATCTTATTTCATATTAGGTATATATAAAAGAGTAATCTTTTTTCCATTAACCTTTATAAATTTTTCATCCTTAAGACTTTTTAATTCTCTAAACATGGCAGATCTATTTATAGAAAGATAATCAGATAAATCTTTTAGAGTTCCTGATAAATATATGTTCTGAGAGCGAGTTCTTCTATACTCATTTTCAAAAAAAGCTAATAGCTTATCTCTTATATTTTTTTTTGTAAGAATTTGAATTCTATCATTATTTTTTTTAAGTTTTTCATTCAATATTTGAAATAAATTAAAGATAAACATATTAAAATATGCATAATTTAGATTATCTATCTTTACTAATTTATTGTAGTCAATAATTATAACTTCACAAGATTCTATAGCGACAATACGATTTTCGGTATTATCTATACTGGAAATATTAGTTCCAAAAACACTATTTTCGTATAATTCCTCAACTAAAGTTTCTTCACCTAAATAATTAGTGTTTATAATTTTTGCTTTTCCTTCAATTAAAATACATATAATATTAGTATTTTTTAGAGTAGGGAGAATTTCTTCATTTTTATTAAATTGATATGTATGATTTTCTAATTTTTTTAATAATTTATTTTTCTGTAGCTCAGAAATACCTTGAAATGGACTAATCATTTTTATCACCAAAAATATTTTAACATATTTTTTCAAAAGTTGCAATTGCACCTTTTGGTTTTTCCGTATTATTAATATAATTTTTATAACTTCAAAAGAAGAATAATAAATGAAAGGGCGAAGAAATATGAAAATTGTAAAAAGAGATGGACACATAGTTGATTATGATAGAAGCAAAATTGAAATAGCAATAAAAAAAGCAAATAATGAGGTAAAATCTAAAGAAAGAGCAACTGAAGAGGAAATTGAAGAAATAATTCAATATATTGAAGAATTAAACAAAAAGAGAATGTTAGTAGAAGATATTCAAGACATAATAGAAGAAAAATTAATGGAATTTGATAGATATTTACTTGCCAAAAAATATATAACATATCGTTATACTAGAGAATTAGTTAGAAAGGCAAATACAACTGATCAAACAATAAAAGAACTAATAGAAGGAGAAAATGAATATTGGAATAATGAAAATTCAAATAAAAATGCACAAGTTGTAACTACACAAAGAGATTATTTAGCAGGTATTACAAGTACAGATATAACAAGAAGATTTTTATTGCCTGAAGAAATAGTTAAAGCACATGATGAAGGAATAATACATTTTCATGATGCAGATTATTTTGCACAAAATGCTTTGCACAATTGTGAGTTAATTAATTTAGATGATATGTTACAAAATGGAACAGTAATAAATGGTGTTATGATAGAAAAGCCACATAGATTTATAACAGCAGCAACTATTGCTACACAAATTATTTTAGCAGTTACATCTTCTAGCTATGGTGGAGCAACAGTTTCTCTTACTCATTTAGCACCATTTGTAAGAAGTAGTTATGAAAAATACTACAAAAAATATGAAGCAAGAAAATTAAATAAAGAAGATTGTGAAAAATTCGCATGGGAAGATACAAGAAAAGAAATAGCAGATGGAGTACAAACATTTAATTATCAAGTAAATTCAATGACAAATACAAATGGACAAGCACCTTTTTTAAGTGTATTTATGTATATGAATGAAACAAAAGAATATAAAAAAGAGTTAGCAATGATAATTGAAGAATTTCTAAAACAAAGAATTTTAGGATTTAAAAATAGAAAAGGTGTATATATAACACCAGCATTTCCAAAATTATTATATGTTTTAGAAGAAGATAATATAAAGGAAGATGGAGAATACTATTATTTAACAAAGCTTGCAGCAGAATGTACAGCTAAAAGAATGGTTCCTGATTATATTTCAGAAAAAGTAATGCTAGAATTAAAGAAAAATGAAAATGGAGAAGGAGATTGTTATCCTTGTATGGGATGTAGAAGCTTCTTAACTCCAGATAGATCAATATCTTTAGGAAACATAGCAAAAGCTAAAAACTATGTAGAAGGTAAAGGAAAATATTATGGTAGATTTAATCAAGGTGTTGTAACTATTAATTTACCTGATGTTGCACTTTCATCAGATAAAGATATGGATAAATTTTGGAAGATACTTGATGAAAGACTTGAATTATGCCATAAAGCATTACAAATAAGACATAAAAGATTAAGTAATGTTACAAGTGATGTAGCACCTATACTATGGCAAGATGGAGCATTGGCAAGATTAGAATCAGGAGAAAGTATTCATGAATTATTACATCATGGATATTCAACAATTTCATTAGGATATGCAGGATTATATGAATGTGTAAAATATATGACAGGACATTCTCATACTGATAATGGAGAAGGAAAAGAATTTGGATTAAAAATTATGCAAAAACTTAATGATTCATGCAAAGAATGGAAAAATGAAGAAGATATAGATTATTCAGTATATGGTACACCAATTGAATCAACAACATATAAATTTGCAAAATGCTTAAAAGAAAGATTTGGAGTAATTGAAGGAGTTACTGATAAAAATTATATTACTAACTCATATCATGTTCCTGTATTTGAAGAAATTGATGCATTTACAAAATTAAAATTAGAAAGTGAATTCCAAAAATTAAGCCCAGGAGGAGCAATTTCATATATAGAAACACCAAACTTACAAAATAATCTAGACGTTATTTTAGAAGTCATAGATTTTATATATGATAATATAATGTATGCAGAACTAAATACAAAATCAGATTATTGTCAAAAATGTGGATATACAGGGGAAATCTTAATTGATGACAATTTAGAATGGTATTGCCCAAGTTGTGGAAATAAAGATCACAATACATTAAACGTAGCAAGAAGAACATGTGGATATATAGGTACAAACTTTTGGAATAAAGGAAGAACACAAGAAATAAAAGAAAGAGTATTACATATAGATAATAAGGTGGCTGATATTAAATGAGATATAATCTAGTAAGAAAAATGGATATTTCAAATGGACCAGGAGTTAGAGTTTCAGTATTTATGCAAGGATGTGAATTTCATTGTAAAAATTGTTTTAATCCTGAAACATGGAATTTTGAAGGTGGAAATGAATTCACACAAGATACAATTAACGAGATAATGGATTTATGTGGAGAAAAGCATGTAAAAGGTTTATCTATTTTAGGAGGAGAACCAATGCATCCTAAAAATATTGAAGCTACTACTAAACTTGCAAAAGTATTTAAAGAAAAATATCCTAATAAAAATTTATGGGTATGGTCTGGATTTAAATTTGATGAAGATTTAAAAAATAAAGAAGTACTAAATTACATAGATGTATTAATTGATGGGCAATATAAAGATGAGTTACACGACCCAACCTTAAAATGGAAAGGTTCAACAAATCAAAGAGTGATTGATGTACAAAGAAGTTTAAAGAATAACAAAATAATTGAATTTAATTAAAAGAAAGGAAGATAAAAATATGAAAGAAACAATAATTAAAGTTGAAGGAATGGTTTGCAATGGATGTGAAAATAGAGTACAAAACGCTCTAAAAAACATTGATGGAGTTGAAAATGTAGTAGCAGACCATACTACTGGAACAGTTACAGTTACTTCAAAAAATGAGGTAGCAGAAAGTGTTATAAAAGAAAAAATCGAAGACATTGGATTTGAGGTAAAGGAAGATTAATTATGAAAAAAATTAATTTGTCTATTGATGGAATGACTTGTAGTGCTTGTTCTAATGGACTTGAGAAATATTTAAATAAGCAAAAAGGAATCTCAAATGCTACTGTTAATCTTGTAATGGCAAATGCTACTATTGAATATGATGAAAAATTATTAAATCAAGAAAAAATAGAAGAATTTGTAAAAGAAGCGGGATTTAAAAGCTTAGGTGAATTTAAAGAAATAAAAATTGAAGAAAAGAGTAAAAAAGAGAAAATTAAATTTATAATTTTTTCAATATTAGCAATAGTATTAATGTATATTTCAATGGGACATATGGTTAATTTACCAACAATTCCTTTTCTTGATCCACATACTAATACTATAAATTATATGATAAGCTTACTTTTGCTAACAATATGTTTCATTATTTATGGTTTTGATATTTTAAAAAACGGATATAAAAACTTAATTCATAAAACGCCTAATATGGATACATTAGTAGGAATAGGAGTTGTTGCAAGCTTAGGTTATAGTATTTATAATATGTTTATAGTATTTAGTGGTAATCATCATCAAGTTATGAATTTATATTTTGAGTCAGCTGCAATAGTAATTTATTTTATAAAACTTGGTAGATATATTGATGGAATTAGTAAAGACAAAACAAAGGAAGCAATACAAAAATTAGTAAAGATTACACCTAATAAAGCAGTTATAAAAATAGATGGAATAGAAAAAACAGTTACACTTGATGAAATTCATAAAGGAGATATAGTAGTAGCAAAAGCAGGAGAAAAGATAGCAGTAGATGGAGAGATAATAACAGGAAAAGCACATCTAGATGAATCATTCATTACAGGAGAAAGCAAACCAGTATCAAAAGAAGTCGGCGATAAAGTAATTGCAGGAAGTATGAATTATGATGGATATATTGAATATAAAGCAGAAAGAATTGGAAAAGAATCAACAATATCAGAGATTGTAAGGCTAGTAATAGAAGCAAGTAATACAAAAGCTCCAATTGCAAAAATAGCTGATAAAGTATCAGGATATTTTGTACCTAGTGTAATTGCTATTGCAATAATTACTTTTTTGGTTTACCTATTAATTGGTCAAGGTTTTGAAACAGCAATTACATCATTTGTTACTGTATTAGTTGTGGCATGTCCTTGTAGTTTAGGACTAGCTACACCACTTGCTATTGTTGTAAGTGAAGGATTATGCGCTAGTCATTCTATATTAGTAAAGAAAAGTGAAATACTAGAAAATGCTCAAAAAGTAAATACAATAGTATTTGATAAAACTGGAACTTTAACTTATGGTAAATTAAAAATTGCTGAAATGTTAAATTATAGTAATATGAATGATAAAGAATTATTGCAATTGATAGGGAGTATAGAAAGTAAAGGAACACATCCTATTGGAAAAGCATTTGTAGATTATATAGAGCAAAATAAGATGCAAATATTAGAAGTACAAGAGTTTGAAAATATTGCAGGATATGGAATAATAGGAAAAATAGAAAATGAAGAATTCATCCTAGGGAATGCAAAAATACTTGAAAAATATGAAATAGAAAATAAACATTTAGAAGATGAAAAGAAACTAGCAAAAAACGGAAATAGTATCATATATGCAGTAAAAGATAAAGAAGTAATAGCACTTATTGGAGTAAATGATATTGTAAGAGAAGGGACAAAAGAAGTAATTGATATTCTAAATAAAAATAAAATACAAACAATTATGCTAACAGGAGATAATAAAGAAACTGCTGAGAAAATTGCAAAAGATATAGGAATAACAAAAATAATTTCTAATGTAATACCATCAGAAAAAGCAAAAATAATAAAAGATTTAAAGAAAGAAAATAGATATGTAATGATGTGTGGTGATGGAATAAATGACAGTCCAGCACTTGCAAGTGCTGATATAGGTGTTAGTGTAAATAGTGGAACTGATATTGCAATGGATTCATCAGATGTAATTTTAACAAAAAATGATTTAAGAAGTATCTTAAATTTAATTAAGATTAGTAAAAAAACAATTAGAAATATTAAGCAAAATTTGTTTTGGGCATTTTTCTATAATATTTTGATGATTCCAATAGCAATTGGCTTATTAAGACCTATTGGAATTTCAATTAATCCAATGATAGCAAGTTTAGCTATGGTGTTTAGTAGTATTACTGTAATACTAAATGCTTCAAGATTAAAAAATATAAAAATGTAAAAAACATTTTAATTATTTAAAAAGATTATCATTTTTAAATGAACCCTAAATGTTAGACAAAAAGTTTAACAAGTGAAGTGAACTCAAAATGTTAGACAAAAAGTTTAACAAGGAGGGTTCATTTTTTTGTCAAAAATATATTGACAAAGTGTTATAACTGTTATATTATATATATAACAGTTGCAAAAAGGAGAACAAATTATGGATATAATTATTAGCAATAATAGTAACCAGCCTATTTTTGAGCAAATTAAACAAGCAATAAAAAAAGCAATAGCAAGTGATGAACTAAAAGAAAATGAAATGTTACCATCAATAAGAAATTTAGCACAAGATTTAAGAATTAGTGTAATGACAGTAAAAAGAGCTTATGATGAATTAGAACAAGAAGGTTTTATTAAGACAATTCATGGAAAAGGAAGTTTAGTTGCGACAAAAAATATTGAATTATTGCGAGAAGAACAAATGAAAGAAATTGAGAAATATATTGATAAAATTGTTTTAATATCCAAATCATCTAACATAAGCAAAGAAGAAATATTAGAAACTTTTGAGTATTTGTATGGGGAGAATGAGTAAATGGAAAATATATTAGAAATTAAAAATTTATGTAAGAAATATAAAGAATTTGAATTACAAGATGTTAATATTACATTACCCAAAGGAATGATTATGGGATTTATAGGGGAAAATGGAGCAGGAAAAACAACAACAATTAAAGCAATTTTAGATATTATTAGAAATTATACAGGTGAAATAAAAATATTTGGTTATGATAATAAAAAAGATAGCAAAAAAATTAAAGAAGATATTGGAGCAGTTTTAGATGATATGTTCTTTCCAGAGATTCTTACACCAAATGATATCAATAATATTATGAAAGATATTTATAAAAACTGGGATTCTGAATTATATTTTAAATATTTAATTGATTTTGGATTACCTAAAACAAAGCAAATCAAAACTTTTTCAAAAGGAATGAGAAAAAAGTTAGAAATAGCGACAGCAATTTCACATCATCCAAAATTATTAATTCTTGATGAGCCAACAGCAGGACTTGATCCAATAGCTAGAAACGAAGTAATAGATATTTTTCAAAGTTTTATCCAAAATGAAGAATGTTCTATTTTCTTATCAAGTCATATAACAACTGACTTAGAACATATTGCAGATTACATTACATTTATAAATAGTGGAAAAATTATATTATCAAAAACTAGAGAAGAACTATTAGAGGATTTTGGAATTGTTAAATGTTCTAAAGAAGAATTTGAAAAAATAGATAAAAAAGACTTTATAAAATATAAGAAAAGTAAATATGAATATGATATTTTAGTTGAAAATAAAAAAGATTTCTATAAAAAATATGGAATTAATACAATAGACAGAATAACACTTGAAGAACTTATGGTTTTGATGATTAAGGGGGAAGAATAATGTTAGGCTTTATAAAAAAAGATTTATTAATGATTAAGAGCAATATTAAAATTTTTGCAATTTTATTATTGATATATGTTGCAATGGCTTTTCAAGGTCAGATGGACTTATCATTTTTACTACCATTTATGAGTGTAATGATAATGATGTCAACATTTAGTTATGATGCTTTTAATAAATGGGATGCTTATGCAGTAACAATGCCAAATGGAAGAAAAAATAGTGTAAGAGCAAAATATTTAGCAACAATAATACTTATTAGCATAACAACCATAATTATAACGGTTCTATCTCTTATAATTTCTTATACTAAAAACAATACAATAGATTTTGAAAATATTATAGGAACAATATTTGGATCTTTATTTGCTACGATTTTACTACAATCATTAATTTATCCAGCAATGTATAAATTTGGACCAGAAAAAGCAAGAATTGGGTTAGCGGCAATAATATTTAGTATTGCAGTTATTGGAGGCTTTTTTGTAAAATATATTGATTTGTCATCAATAATAAAGATGTTAGATTTTATAGGAGAATATTGGATAATTATATTTTCAATGGCTATGATTATAATGTTATATGTATCTTATAAAATATCACAAAAAATTTATTTAAAAAAAGAAATGTAATAGAATAAACTATATTTTATAAGATTAAACTATGCATAAGGGATGATACATTTAGTATCATCCCTTAAACCTTACAAAAATGTAAGATTAATGTAAGAAAAATCGATGGATACAGTTTAAAAAAGAAATTATAATTAAGTTAGCTGTTGAGGCTATGCCGATTACAGAAAGGAGAGGTTTTATTATGGAAAAAATTTTAGAAGTACAAAATATCGAAAAATACTATGGAACAAAAGCAAACATAAGCAAAGCAATAGACAACATCAGCTTTGAAGTAGAAAAAGGAGAATTTTTAGGTATAATGGGAGCATCAGGCTCACGGAAAAACAACCTTACTAAATTGTATATCTACAATAGACAAAGTCACATCAGGACATATAATAGTAAACAAAGAAGACATTACAAAATTAAGAGGAAACAAACTAAACAAATTCAGAAGAGAAGAACTAGGATTTATATTTCAAGACTTTAACCTATTAGACACCCTAACTTGCTATGAAAACATAGCATTAGCATTAACAATTCAGAGAGTAAAACCAAAAGAAATTGATAAAAGAGTAGAAGAAATAGCAGAAAAATTAGAAATAAAACAAATTCTAAAAAAATATCCTTATCAAGTATCTGGAGGCCAAAAACAAAGAGTAGCATCAGCAAGAGCAATAATTACAAATCCAAAACTTGTACTTGCAGATGAACCAACTCGGAAGCCTAGACTCAAAATCAGCAAGACAATTATTAGAAAATTTTGAATATCTTAATCAAAAATTACAAGCAACAATTTTAATGGTAACACATGATGCCTTTACAGCTTCTTATGCTAATAGAATACTATTTATTAAAGACGGAAAAATTTTTAATGAATTAATAAAAGGTAATGATACGAGAAAACAATTCTTTGAAAAAATAATTGAGGTACAAACACTTCTTGGAGGTGATTTGAATGATGTGCTATAAAAATGAAGATAATAATTGTAGCAAAAATAAAATTTTTGACAATTGTTTATTATTAAAGTTATCAATAAAAAACATGACCAAAAGTGTAAAAGACTATACAATATACTTTTTAACATTAGTTTTAGGTGTAGCAATTTTTTATATGTTTAATTCATTAGACAGTCAAGAAGCAATGTTACAAGTATCTCGGGTCAACACATGAAATAATTAATCTTTTAATAGGTATGATTGGGTTTGTATCTGTATTTGTAGCAGTTGTATTAGGGTTATTAATTGTATATGCAAATAATTTCTTAATTAACCGAAGAAAAAAAGAATTTGGAATATATATGACTTTAGGAATGAGTAAAAAACAAATATCAAAAATTATCTTACTAGAAACAATATTTGTAGGAATTGTATCACTAATTGTTGGTCTTATTATAGGAATATTTGCATCACAATTTATGTCTATATTAGTTGCAAAATTATTTGAAGCTGATATGAGTGAATTTCAATTCGTATTTTCTAAAGATGCTTGTATCAAAACTTGTGTGTATTTTGCAGTAATGTATATTGCAGTTATGTTTTTAAATAGTATAACAGTTTCAAGATATAAATTAATAAATTTATTAAATGCCACAAGAAAAAACGAGATAGTAAAAATAAGAAATCCGTTTTTAGCAATTTTAGTGTTCATAGCTGGGACATGTATTTTAGGATATGCTTACTATATTGTAACAGTAAAAACTAATACGCTTAGAGTTGAAAAAGATTTGATAAAGCCAGTTTCAATGGGAATAGTTGGTACAATAGCGATTTTTTGGTCTTTATCTGGATTTATATTAACAACAATTCAAAAAATGAAAAATATATATTTAAAAGATACAAATATGTTTGTCTTAAGACAAATTAATAATAAGATAAACACTACAGTCGCAAGTATGAGCGTGATTTGTATAATGTTATTTATGACAATTACAATTTTATCATCAAGTTTATCTTTAAGAAATTCAATGCAAAAAGATTTAATGGAAATGACACCAGTAGATTTAAATTTAGAAAAAATAGCAAATCTTCCAGAAGTATATAAAAATGCTTATGGAAAAGAGGTAGTAACAACAAAAGAACAAAGAGAAGATTCAAAACTTTTAATATCAGAAACTTTAAAAAACAATGGACTAGATATGAATGTATTAAAAGATATTGTGGAAATACCTATATATGCTATAGATGAATTAACTATTGAAAAATTTTTAGGAGATCAATTTGAAGAAATAGACAGAGAATATCCTTTTCTTATATATAGTAGTGCAGAAAAAATTGTAAAAGTATCTGATTATAATAAAATAGCTGAAGCTTATGGAATAGAAAAATATTCGTTAAATGATGATGAATACATTATGCTTTGTGATTTTGATAGCCAAGTACAAATAAGAAATAGAGCATTAGCTGATGGAAAGAATATTTTAGAAATAGCAGGGAAAAAATATAAATCAAAATATAATGAATGTAAAAAAGGATTTATTGATATGGCAGTAAGTCATACAAATATTGGTATTTTATTAGTCCCAGATAGCTGTAACTTGACAGAAGAAATGAAAGAAAAATATTTTTTAGTTGCAAATTATAATGCAAAAACTGAAGAAGGAAAAGAAAAAATAGAAAAAATATTTACAGAATCAGATTCAAATTTTGCGCAAAATTTAAATAATAATGGAATAGAGATAGATGGAATGACTAAAATTTCGCTTATAGAATCAAGTTTAGGATTAACAACAATTATTATATTTATTGCAATTTATTTAGGATTAATTTTTTTAATAGCAAGTAGTATTATTTTAGCTTTAAAACAATTGACAGAAAGCAGTGATAATAAACAAAGATACACGATACTTAGAAAAATTGGTTGTGATGAAAAAATGATAAACAAAGCATTATTTAGACAAGTTGGAATATTTTTTGGAATGCCACTTATATTAGCAATAATCCATTCTATTTTTGGAGTACAATTCGCACTAAATTTATTATCTGGAATTGCAAAAAAAGATGAACTATTACCAGGAATTATAGTAACTATAATTATAATAGGAATTATATATGGTTCATATTTTCTTGCCACATATTTTGGAGGAAAAAACATTATAAAAGAGGAATAAAAAATTAGTTTATTAAAAAAATATATGTTATAATAAGGCTGATATTTAATATCAGTCTTATTATAACAATGGAGGAGGTTAGAAATGACAGAAAAAGAGAAAATGTTAAGAGGAGAAATATATAATGCTAACTATGATGAAAAGCTAATAGAAGAAAGAACAAAAGCACAAGATTTATGTTATGAATATAACAATATAAGACCATCTGATTTTGCAAAAAGAGAAGAACTATTAAAGAAGATTATAGCTCATACAAAAAATAGATTTTGTATTGAACAACCATTTTGGTGTGATTATGGTTATAATATTGAAATAGGAGAGAATTTTTATTCAAATCATAATTTAACTATATTAGATGGAAATAAAGTTAAATTCGGAAATGATGTATTTATAGGCCCTAATTGTGGCTTTTACACAGCAGGACATCCTATTGATTATAAAATAAGAAATAAAGGGCTAGAATATGCTAAGCCTATAAATGTTGGAAACAATGTATGGTTTGGAGGAAATGTTTGTGTACTTCCAGGAGTTACAATAGGAGACAATGTTGTAATAGGAGCAGGAAGCGTTGTAAATAAAGACATACCATCAAATTGTGTTGCAGTAGGAAATCCATGTAAAATTATTAAACAAATAGACAAATAGGAAAACATTATATATAATAAATAAAAAATAAGAAAGGAAGTTTTAATTATGAAAAATGAATTAATAATAAAAAAATGCAAATCTTGTGGTGCTATAGTAAAAGTAATAGAAGATTGTAATTGTGAGGAATGCGAAATTAAATGTTGTGGAGAAACAATGGAAAAATTAGTACCAAATTCAGTAGATGCAGCAGTTGAAAAACATGTCCCAACATATGAAAAGATAGAAGATGAAATTTTAGTTAAAGTAAATCATGTTATGGAAAAAGAACATTATATTGAATGGATATGCATGGTAAATGAAAATAAAGAATGTATGGTAAAATTATATCCAGAGCAAGAAGCGGAAGTTAGATTTCCATATAAACCACATTCAACTATATATTCATATTGTAACAAACACGGTTTATGGAAAGCAGAAATTGAATAAAAATAAAAAAGAGAGAGGGTATATAAATTATGTGTACAGCAATAACTTATAACACCAAAAATCATTACTTTGGAAGAAATTTAGATTTAGAATATTCATATAAAGAAACAGTAACAATAACACCTAGAAATTATGAATTTAAGTTTAGAACAGTAAAAGAATTAAAAAATCATTACGCAATAATAGGAATGGCTTATATAGCAAACAACTATCCTTTATATTATGATGCAATAAATGAAAAAGGATTAGGTATGGCTGGATTAAATTTTCCAGAAAATGCAGATTATAAAGAAGAAAAAGAAAATATGAATAATATTGCACCTTTTGAATTTATTCCTTATGTCTTATCACAATGTTCTAATATAGAAGAAGTAAAAAAGCTATTACAAAATACAAATATAGCACAAATTAATTTTAGTGATGAACTACCAGCATCACCATTACATTGGATTATTTCTGATAAAGAATTGTCAATAACAGTAGAAAGTGTTAAAGATGGACTTAAAATATATGATAATCCAGTAGGAGTATTAACAAATAATCCTACATTTGATATTCAAATGTTTAATTTAAATAATTATATGAATTTATCAACAGAACCACCAATAAATAATTTTTCTGAAAAATTAAATTTAGAAACTTATAGTAGAGGTATGGGAGCAATTGGACTACCAGGAGATTTATCATCAGCATCAAGATTTGTAAAAGCTACATTTACTAAAATGAACTCTATATCTGGAGACTCAGAATCTGAAAGCATAAGTCAGTTTTTTCATATATTAGAATCTGTATATCAACAAAGAGGATGTGTTCATATGGGAGATGATAAATATGAAATAACCATTTATAGTTCATGTTGTAATATGGATAAAGGTATATATTATTATAAAACATATGAAAATAGCCAAATTACAGGTATAGATATGTATAAAGAAAATTTAGATGGTAACGAATTGATAAGCTATGACTTAATTAAAGGACAACAAATATTTATGCAAAATTAATGAAAAGTTTTGAGGAAAAGTTTTTAAATTGAAAATTTATAAAATACAAAAGATATCTTAAAACCTAAAATCATAACTACGCTAAAATGAAGCGATTATGATTTTAGGTTTTTATTTTAAAATTCTTATATAATAAACTGAACTATATTATATACAAACGTAGTACACATACACAAAATTATACCTAATATTGTAGGAATTGCAAAGGAAATAAAGGTCCATTTCCATTTTCCAGTTTCTTTTTTTATTGTAAGTAATGTTGTAGCACATGGAAAATGTAATATAGTAAATAACATTACATTTATTGCTGTTAATATAGTCCATCCATTTTGCATCAATATTTGCCCAATTTGATAGGTATCTTCTAAATCTATTAAAGCAGTTCCTCTCAAATATGCCATTAATATTATAGGCAATACGATTTCATTTGCTGGTATTCCAAGAATAAAAGCTGTTAAGATATACCCATCTAATCCCATTAGTTGTGCAAAGGGATTAAGAAAGTTAGCAATTATTGTAAGTAAGCTACTACCATTTATTCCTATGTTTGCAAGTAACCAAATTACTAACCCAGCAGGTGCTGCTACTTGTATTGCTCTTGCTAGAACAAATAAAGTTCTATCAAAAATAGATCTAACAAATATTTTACTAAATTGTGGTTTCCTATAAGGTGGTAGTTCCAAGATAAAAGAAGAGGGCATTCCTTTTAAAATTGTTTTAGATAATATTTTTGATATTAATAAAGCTAAAAATATTCCTAATATGATAACAAAAATAACTGCTATTGTTGATATTATAGAGCTCCCAAATCCACCATATGCACCAGCAATAAATATTGTTGCTATTGTAATTAAAAACGGAAATCTTCCGGTTACAAGGTACAAAATTGTTTGTTAATATAGCAATTAGTCGTTCTCTAGGAGAATCAATTATTCTACATCCAACAACTCCAGCTGCATTACAACCAAACCCCATGCACATAGTAATCATTTGTTTACCGAGTACAACAACATTTCTTAAAAAAACCATCCATATTAAAAGCAATTCTAGGAAGATATCCTAAATCCTCTAAAAAAGTAAAAAGAGGAAAAAATATTGCCATAGGAGGAAGCATAACAGATACAACCCACGTCAGTGTTTGATAAATTCCAGATATTAGCATATCAGACAGCCAAGCTGGACAATGGACTACTTCAGCAAAAATAACTAATTTCCCTTGCAACCAACTAAACATAGCAAATAAAAGTTGAGAAGGATAATTCGCACCAACAATAGTAATCCAAAAAATAATTCCTAAAAATAAAAGCATAATTGGAAAGCCGAATCTTTTAGAAGTTAAAATTTTATCAATTTTTCTATCTCTTGTAGAATAATTTGCATTTTCAAAAGTACAAACCTCTTTACAAATATTTTCAGCTTTTTTCATAATACTACTAACGATATTATCTTTAAAAGTTTCAGCTGTAATATTATTAGATTGTAAATTTTCTTGAAGTTTTTTAGTTAAATTATTAATCTTAGAATTATCATGAAGATTAATAGCTAAGTTCTTTTCAATAGTATTTAATATTTTATTTTCACCATCTAATATTTTTAAAGAAATCCAACGACATAAATTGTTTGATAGATTAAAAGAATTCTTTAACTCAGATTCTAGTTCTTCAATACTTTCCTCTATTAAAGGAGAATATTTTATTTTAATAGGGGATGGAGTAATTTTTTTAGTACATACTTTTGTAATAGTATCCATTAAATTATTTAATGTACTTTTCTTTCTCGCAATTGTTCCAACAACAGGAATACCCAATCTTTCTGATAAAAGTTTCAAATCTACTTTTATCTTTTTCTTTTTAGCTTCATCTAATAAATTGACACAAAGAATGACATTATCAGTAATTTCCATTATTTGAAATACTAAATTTAGATTTCTTTCTAGGCAAGTTGCATCTACTACTACAACAGTAGCATCAGGATTACCAAAACAAATGTAATCCCTTGCAATTTCTTCTTCCTCAGAATTAGACATAATAGAATATGTACCAGGTATATCAACAAAAAGAAAATCTTGATTTTTATATATGCATTTGCCGATAGCATTACTAACTGTTTTTCCAGGCCAATTTCCAGTATGTTGATGCATACCAGTTAAACTATTGAAAATAGTAGATTTTCCAACATTGGGATTACCGGCAAGTGCAATTGTATAGCCATTATCATTCTTAAAATTTTTGAAATCATTTTCTAATAATCCAGTACCAGTTGAAGATTTTGTAAGTCCCATAGGCACCTCCTTAATGATAGATATTATAGTTTATGAATAAAAAATTAGATAGTTACAAATTATAATAAATTTCAATTAAAGAAGAGTCTTCATCTCTTATTGCAATTAAAGTTCCTCTAATATCAAATGCTTTTAATCCTTTTGAAGGGCTGGATAAAATAGGAGTAATTGGAGCATTATTAACCAATCCTAAATCTAAAAGTCTTCTTCTTACATTTCCGATTGCAATTTAATTTTTTTATAAAACCTTTTGTATTTAAAGGTAAATTGTTTAAAGTATTTAAATTATGTTTCATAAGTATACACTCCTAAAAGTAGTATGGTAGTGTTATTTTTAGTATTAAAACTTATAATTTATATTGATAGATAATTGTATTAATTAATAGTTTTATTAATTGATATTTGTATTATTAAACACTAACTTAATATATTATATTTTGTCGAAAAATAAATGTTACATTATGAAAATGAATAATAATTAAATATTATCTTTTTGAAGAGAGTAGAAGCTATTTTAATTACTATTATACTTGACAATTTAATTTAGTTGTGAAAAAATAATGACATGAGAGTTAATGTTCAATCATATTGTCTTATTTTTATTGCATAAAAAATATAAAATGAAGATATTTAAAGATATAGTAAGAGGAGGAATAGATATGGAAAAATTAAGAGGATTTGAAATAGCAAAAGGTTTTGAAGATAAAGGAATTAACTTACCAATAAGAAAAACTAAATATTCAGCAGGATATGATATAGAAGCAGCAGAAGATGTAATAATTCCAAGTTTTAAAAAAGGAACAAATCCCACACTTATAAAAACAGGATTAAAAGCTTACATGCAAGATGATGAAATGTTATTATTATATAATAGAAGCTCAAATCCAAAAAAGAAAGGACTAATATTAGCAAATAGTGTAGGTGTAGTTGACAAAGACTATTATGGCAATCCAGATAATGATGGGCATATTATGTTTGCATTTTATAATATAAAAGATGAAGATATAGAAATAAAAAAAGGAGAAGCAATAGGACAAGCAATATTTCAAAAATATTTAGTAGTAGATAATGATATAGCAGAAGGAGAAAGAATAGGAGGATTTGGATCAACTACAAAATAATTAATTTATTATATCAAACAATAAATTTTATAAAATAAAAGTATAGAAAATTACTTATTGATTTCTATACTTTTATATTTTTCCATAGAAGAGAATACAAAAAAAATAATTTTTTTGTATTCTTAGAAACACAAGAGTTACAACGAAAATATACATAAAAAATAAAGCATAAAGGCTTTGACTTTTATCATTTTTTGTAGTATAATAAAAATGGTTAAAAAATCCAATAAAGTTATTCAAACATTGACATAGCTTTATTATCTTTTTTTGACAAAAAATATAGAAATGCTGAAAGGAGATGGCTTACATGTTCAATGTAGGTGACAAAATAGTATACCCAATGCATGGAGCAGGGGTAATAGATTCAATAGAGGAAAAAGATATATTAGGAGAGAAACAATCTTATTACATATTGAAAATGCCGGGAGAAGTAAAAATAATGGTACCAACAGCAAAAGCAGAATCAGTAGGTGTAAGAAATATTATAGATAAAGGTTCAGCAGATAAAGTAATTGGAATACTAGAAAAAGATGAAACAGAAATGGACAAAAACTGGAATAAAAGATATAGAGATAATATGGATAAAATGAAAAGTGGAGACATTTATGAAATTGCAGATGTAGTTAGAAACTTAAGTTTTAAACAAAAAGAAAAAGGATTATCAACAGGAGAGAAAAAAATGCTAACAAATGCAAAACAAATTTTAGTTAGTGAATTAGTATTAGCAGAACATGCATCTCAAGAAGAAATTGAACAATTAGTTGATACAAAAATAAATACATCATATATGATGTTTAGAGCAGATGACGTTGCTCAAGAAAGTGTCGTAAATAAATTTATTCCATTTGATAGTACAGGAACATCTGATAATGTATAAAAAAATAAATGGCAGATTTTTCTACCATTTATTTTTTTTTAATAATTCAAAGAATTATTATTAAGTGCATTTTTTAATTCAGTACTTATAACATCATATTTTATTTTTATATCTTTATATTTAGTTATTGTGCACACTTTTTGCATGGAGTTAAGCCGGATGACTTTGCAGCGTCTAAAGTTGTTTGATATGAGTTTTTTCCACCACAATCTGGGTCAAAATGATATTTTTTTCCTGAAGGTGTTCTATAAACTGATTTTCCATGAGTATTATTTGAATTGATTTGTGTGCTTGATAATGTTGTACTTTGCTGTGATGATTTTGTTTGAGAATTAGCATTATTAGTTGATTGAGTTTGTTTTTTGGCTTGTTCTTCTGCCTGTTTTTTTGCATTTTCTTCAGATTCTTTTTTTAACTGTGCTTCGGCTTTTGCATTTTCTTTTTCAATATCAACTATTTTTAGTACAATTTTATTACTTTCAATTCCATTTGTTGATTTAACGTAAATTTCACAATTTCCTTCGGCAACAGGTTTAATCTTTAAGGTAATCTTATTTTCATTATCTTCAACATCAGATTTTTCTAAAATTGCAATTTGACTGTCTGATGAACAAAGCTCTAAATTTGCTGTATTAGCGTTATTAGGTAATACTTCTAATACTATTTCTTTATCTTCTTTTATATCGATTTGCATTTCTGATTCATTAAATTTTAACTCAGATATTTCAATGTTTTTCTGTTCTTGTACTATATTCGTATTAGTTTCTATCGTTGATTCTGGTGTAACTATTCCAAATAAAAATATTAATATTAACGGTAATATAATTTGTATATATTTAATATTTAATGTTGTTTTTTTATAGAAAATAGGTAATAAACTAATACCAAATAGCATCATAAAAATTCCTGATATTAATTCATTAGAAAATGTTCCCGCAAATCCTATAAATATAAATAATCCCCCAAAAATATTTCTTATAACATTACTTTTTTTCATAGTAACTCCCTAAAATTTATCTTTATTTTATATATATTCTTTTTTTCAATTTTTTTATTTGAGTGTAGTATATGTACTAATACTACAGTTATTTATGTATATATTGCTTTTTTAAAATTAATTATAAAGCTTATTCTTTTTTTGAATAAATATTTTTCTAAAAACAGTATTAAGTAACAAAATAGTTACTTTTAGACACAAGTCGCATTTTGTTTTAGATAAAAATTTGGCTTGTGTTGTTTGTCAGGCAAATTTTTCTTTAATCTATTTAAATTATAATACATTTTTTTAATTTTTACCATAAAAACATTGAAGAAAATTACTAAAATGTAGCATTTTTTTCAATACTACAAATTTTTTTACAATGTTGTTTTTACTTTTTAAGCTAACCATAAAATATAAAAAAAGGGGGAGAATCTTACTACCCCCTCTTTTTGAGTTTAATTGATTAAAGGTCTTAAAAATCAATTGAAGCCCATAATGAAGTCGCGGACTTTCTCATTTTTTCACGATATTCTTCATCTTCTTTTTCAAAAGCTCCTTCTTCTTCTGCCGTTTTAACCATTCTGTCAAAATCAGCAT
>CANQNU010000012.1 GCA_947625295.1 uncultured Clostridia bacterium
GTATGCCGAACGGCACGTACGGTGGTGTGAGAGGGAATAAATAAAATAATTATTTATTCTCTACTCGATTATAATAGGGATTGAAAAATATTATAATAAATGATAAAATATAATTCATAAAAATTATTAATAAGAAGGAGAAAAAATGAACAAAGTAGAACCAAGAACATTAGCAGGCTTTATGGAATTATTACCAGATGAACAAATATTATTTAACCAAATGAAGTCAATTATCGAAAACACATATAAAAAATATGGATTTTTACCATTAGACACACCAGTGATAGAATTATCAGAGGTCTTACTAGCTAAAGCTGGAGGAGAAACAGAAAAACAAATTTATCGTTTTAATAAAGGAGATAATGATTTAGCATTAAGATTTGACTTAACAGTTCCACTATCAAAGTATGTAGCTAAAAATTATGGAAATTTAAGCTTTCCATTTAGAAGATATCAAATTGGAAAAGTATATAGAGGAGAAAGAACTCAAAAAGGAAGATTTCGTGAATTTTATCAATGTGATATTGATATAATCGGTGATGGAGAATTAGATATAATTAATGATGCTGAACTTCCAAGTATTATATATGAAATATTTACACAATTAGGATTCAAAGATTTTACAATTTGTATTAATAATAGAAAAATTTTAAATGGATTATTTGAAAATATAGGACAAAAAGAAAATTCAACAGAAATTTTAAGAATTATAGATAAAATAGAAA
Organism: uncultured Clostridia bacterium; assembly: GCA_947625295.1. Lineage (GTDB taxonomy): Bacteria > Bacillota > Clostridia > TANB77 > CAG-508 > CAG-269. The sequence goes on from CANQNU010000012.1 coordinate 726, forward strand.
AAATAGGAAAAGACGCAGTAATAAATGAACTAGAAAAAATAGAAGTTGACAAAAAATCAATAGAAAAAATTATTAATTTTATAGAAATTAATGGAACAACAGATGAAAAGCTAGAAAAACTAGAAAAATTAGGTATACAAAATGAAACATTTTTACAAGGATTACAAGAATTAAAACAAGTAGTAAAATATATTAGAATGTTTGGAATATCAGATTTAAACTTTAAAGTAGACTTAACAATTGCAAGAGGTTTAGATTATTATACAGGAACAGTTTATGAAACATTTTTAAATGATTATAGAGAATTAGGAAGTGTATGTTCTGGTGGTAGATACGAAAATCTAGCAGAATATTATACAGATAAAAAATTACCAGGTGTTGGAATTTCGATTGGTTTAACTAGATTATTTTATAAATTGAATGAGCTTAATTTAGTAAAGGTAGAGAAAAAATCAATTTCAGATGTTCTAGTTATTCCAATGATAGAAAATTTAGAAACTCCAATTTTAGTAGCAACAAAGTTGAGAAAATTAGGAATTAATACAGAAATTTATTTAAATAATAAAAAATTAAAAACGAAGTTTAAATATGCAGATAAATTAAAAATTCCGTATGTTATTGTTATAGGAGAAGATGAAGTTAATTCTAATACAATTACTTTAAAAAATATGGAATCAGGTGAAGAGAGAAAAATAGATATTGAAAAATTAGATGAAATAAAATTATAGTAATTATATAAAGACAGTAACGTTAAAAAAATAATTCATAAATCGAATGTGACGAAAAGCTTAATAGAAGAGATTAAAATAGATAAATGAAGGAGCCCAAAATGCGAAGCATCTTTGGGGAGTGTCATTTATCTATTTTTAGCTATTCTTTAAGTTTTAAGGAAACCGAGATTTATGAATTATTTTTTTAACGTTACTGTCTATTAAATATATTATTTATATAACAATGTAATTTTGTTTCCAGATTTTTTTACAATACCTTCTTCTTTAAGAAATTTAAGTTCTCTCATCATAGCACTTCTGTCAACACTTAAATAATCAGCCAAATCAGTTAAAGAAAAAGGAAGAGAAAGAGTACTAGACAAATTTCTAGAAGAAAGTAAATTAAAATAGCCAAGCAATTTATCACGAATAGATCTTTTAGACAAAAGTTCAATACGAGTATTTAATTGAGATACTTTACCTAATATTAATTCAGGTAAGTGCTCAGCTAAAATTTGATGGAACTTACAATTATTTTTACATTTATTATGAATATCATCATAAATATAAATTAAAATTTCACATTTAGACTTTGCTTCAACTAGAAGTTCATTATTAGTAGTAATAGTATAAAAAACTTCTCCAAAAATATCATTTTGTGAAAAATGTTCTACAATATTTTTATTTCCATTTAAATCATATCTAACTAAATCAGCATTCCCGCTTTTTAATATACAAAATTGATTTCTTTTTTCTATATACGTAGTTATAATTTCATTTTTTAAAAAAGTTCTTTTTTGTACTTTATTACAAGTATTTTCAAAATCTTTGATAAAGTCTTCTATATTAAAGCTAATATTCATGTAGTTCCTCCATATATTTTAAATATTAACATTTTATTATGATGAAGGTATTATATAATAAAAAAGTTGCAAAAGCAACAAAATTAGAATAAATTACGAATAATACCTAAAATTTATAGAAAAATATTTGTAACATTATTGTAAAGAAATTGTAACAAAAGATAAAAAGTTACAGTCAAGCATATTTTCAAAATGGAAAAAAAAGTCTTTTAAAATTTGTTGCTTTTGCAACAGATTTAGAAAAATTTTAATATATATAATAAAGCCATACAAAAAAACAAGGGGGAAATGTAAAATGAAAGTAATAAAAAGAGATGGCAGAGCTGTAGACTATGATAGAGAGAAAATAAGAATAGCAATTGAAAAAGCAAATAAGGAAGTAAAACCAAAAGAAAGAGCAAATAAAGATGATATTAAACAAATAATTTTATATATAGAAGAATTAGATAAAAAAAGAATGCTCGTAGAAGATATTCAAGACATAATAGAAGAAAAATTAATGGAAATTGAAAAATATGAATTAGCAAAAAAATATATTGTATATCGTTATACAAGAGCATTAGTTAGAAAACAAAATACAACAGATGAAACAATTTTAGGATTAATTAGAAACGAAAATAAAGAATTAGCAGAAGAAAACTCAAACAAAAATACATTATTAGCATCAACACAAAGAGACTATATAGCAGGAGAAGTTTCAAGAGACCTAACAAAAAGACTATTACTTCCAGAAAAAGTAGTAAAAGCAAATGAAGAAGGAGTATTACATTTCCATGATGCAGATTACTTTATACAACCAATATTCAACTGTTGCCTAATTAATATAGCTGATATGTTAGATAATGGAACAGTAATGAATGGAAAAATGATAGAAAGTCCAAAAAGCTTCCAAGTAGCATGTACAGTTACAACACAAATTATAGCAGCAGTTGCAAGTAATCAATATGGTGGACAATCAGTTGATATGATACATTTAGGAAAATATCTAAGAAAAAGTTATGATAAATTCAAATCAACATTTGAAGAAAAATATGGTGATAAAATACCAAAAGATATTATGGAAGAAATGATACAAGACAGATTAAAATCAGAATTAAAAGCAGGAGTTCAAACAATTCAATATCAAATTAATACATTAATGACAACAAATGGTCAATCACCTTTTGTAACATTATTCTTACATCTAGAAGAGGGAGATCCATACATAAAAGAAAATGCAATGATTATAGAAGAAGTATTAAGACAAAGATATGAAGGAATCAAAAATGAGGCAGGAGTATATGTAACACCAGCATTTCCAAAACTAGTTTATGTTTTAGACGAATTTAATAGCCTAAAAGGTGGAGAATATGACTACTTAACAAAACTTGCAGTAAAATGTTCAGCAAAAAGAATGTATCCAGATTACATTTCAGCAAAGAAAATGCGTGAAAATTATGAAGGAAATGTATTTAGCCCAATGGGATGTAGAAGTTTCTTATCACCATGGAAAGATGAAAAAGGAAACTACAAATTTGAAGGAAGATTTAATCAAGGTGTAGTAAGTATTAACTTACCACAAATAGGAATTGTAGCAGATGGAGACGAAGAAAAATTCTGGAAAGAATTTGATGAAAGATTAGAACTATGTAAAGAAGCTTTAATGTGTAGACACTATGCATTACTTGGAACAAAATCAGATATAAGTCCAATTCACTGGCAATATGGAGCAATTGCTCGTTTGAAAAAAGGAGAAAAAATTGATAAATTACTATTTGGTGGATATTCAACATTATCATTAGGATATATAGGATTATATGAAGTAACAAAACTAATGACAGGGGAATCACACACAACTGAAAAAGGACATGAATTTGCATTAAAAGTAATGAAACATTTAAGAGAAACAGCAGACAAATGGAAAAAAGAAACAAATATAGGGTTTGCTTTATATGGAACACCAGCAGAAAGTTTATGTTATAAATTTGCAAGAATTGATAAACAAAGATTTGGAACAATTAAAGACATAACAGATAAAGGATATTACACAAACTCATATCATGTAGATGTAAGAGAAAGAATAGATGCATTTGAAAAATTATCATTTGAAAGCGAATTCCAAAAAATATCTTCAGGCGGATCAATTTCATATATTGAAATTCCAAATATGGCTAAAAATATAGATGCTTTAGAATCAGTAGTTAAATTTATCTATGATAATATTCAATATGCAGAATTTAACACAAAATCAGACTATTGTCATGAATGTGGATTTGATGGAGAAATTATAATTAATAAAGACAATGAGTGGGAATGCCCAAACTGTGGAAATAAAAATCACAGCAAACTAACTGTTGTAAGACGTACATGTGGATACTTAGGAGAAAATTTCTGGAATGTTGGAAAAACAAAAGAAATAAAACAAAGAGTAATGCATTTGTAAAAATTTAATTTTATAAATAAAAAGAGAACCGTCTCTACCTATAATTGTAGAGGCGGTTATGTTATATACAATAAAAATAGCACTAGTAAAAAATAATTATTATAAAAAATATATTAAAGCCATAAATAGCGCGAAGATACTAATATTTTTATATTTTGAAGTGAAATTGTGGGGACCGTTCAAAAATTCTCAAAAGTTTGATAAAACTTTTGTTAGAATTTTTAGAATGGGGATAACGAAAAAATATAAAAATATTAGTATCTGGGAGCGAGTAGTATACTTTATAATTTTTATAGTAATTATTTTTTACTATGCTATACAAAAAGTTTTATTTAATTCAAAATAACATTATGAAACATTCAAAAATCTATCCAATAATTGATTTCTGCATAAATTTTCAAAATTATCATCTAAAGCTTCTAAAGTAATATCTTCATTGTATTTTCTATCTAAACAATATTTAATAATAAAATCAGCAAGTTCAGGATTCTTAGAAAGAAGAGGACCATGTAAATAAGTAGCAATTACATTATTCAAAAAGAAACCTTCATCATTAGAACCAAATTGATTACCATTACCACATAGAACTTTACCAAAAGGAGAGGAAATGCCATAAGTTTGACCACCATGGTTTTCGAAACCAATAATTTTTGTTAGATTTCCATTTAAATTAGCTTCTATTACAATATTTCCGATACATCTTTTTTTTCTATCTTCTATTGCTTCAGTATAATAGTCAAAAATTTCTAATCCAGGAATTATATTTCCTTCAACACCTTTATAATATTTTCCAAACAATTGATAAGCACCACATATCAGTAAGAAAAATACGCCATCATCAATTGCTTTTTTTATATTATCTTTGTGTTTTAACAAATCTTGAGATAAAATTCCTTGTTCTTGGTCAGCACCTCCACCTGCAAAAACTAAATCATATTGTGTAAAATCGGGAGCAATGTCATCAATAGAATATGAATCAATAATAGCTTTAATTCCTCTTTGCTCTAGACGATAACGAAGTACTTGAATATTTCCAAAGTCTCCATATAATTCTAATATATCAGGATATAGATATAAAATTTTTAATTCTTTCATAAATAAACTCCTTTTATTAATTAATTTGATTGACGTTGATTAAAATTTAAAATTTCTTTTCTTGTTGGTTGAAGAGAAGTATAATTTGCAATTACATATTTTTTTGTATTGGTTTTATATAAATTTTCTATAGCCTCAGATAAATTTAAGTAAGGTTCTATTTTTTCTGGAGAAAATCCAGAAGTTTTTATTCTAATTGCTATATCATAAGCTCTTGTTCCTGATGTTATAATTCTAGTTACATTATTAAGAGAATCAAAATTAATATCCCATATCCATGAAACGTCAAATCCATCTGCAATATTATCATTTAAAACAAATAATAATTCTTTTTCGTTATCATCTTCATTTAAAATTCGGAGACTAACATTTGCGCCTGTTGGATTTTTAGCTAAATTAATAATTGTTGGAATATTGTTGATTTCAAGTTCTTCTAATCTTCCATTGTTTAATACAAATTCAGATAAAGCTTGTTTTATTATTTCTTTATCTATATTATATAAGCTTGCACAAGTAATAACTGCTACAAAATTGTATATATTATAAATACTATTAAATCTTATTTTATATGTAATATCATCAACATTAAAACATCTATTTTTTAAATCTACATTAGTTGCAAGTTTGTATATTTCATTATCTCCATATCCACAATTTGGACATTTGAATTTCCCAATATGAGAGTATTGATAATATTCATATTCAATACGAGTATTACAAAATGGACAGAATTTTCCTTCGCCAGCTTCTTTAATATCTTTTGTTGCGTAATTATATTGTTCAACGCTAAAATAATAAACATTATTATTTTCAGGATTTGCCATTCCAAGTCTTGCAACATTTGGATCATCTGCATTTAATATTAGATTTCCAGTATAAGTTTTTAAAAATTCATTAATTTTTAAAATTAATGATTCTACTTCGCCGTTTCTATCTAACTGATCACGGAAAAAATTAAGAACTACTAAAGTATCTAATTTTAAATCTTTAAATACAATAGGGACATATCCTTCATCAACTTCAAAAACACAATAATCAGCTTTGATTTTTCCAGTTAAACTGCAAGATTTTAAAAGAGTAGAAAGAATTCCTGTTTCCATATTATTTCCTTCTATGTTACTAATTACTTTTTTACCAGCAGTTTTAAAAACATATCCAATTGCATTGTTTGTCATTGTTTTTCCATTTGTAGCTGTAACTGCTATAATAGGGCAATTGATTTTGAAATAATGAAAAATTTTTGGATTCCAATCATAAGCAAGTTTTCCTAAAAGATTACCTCCATTTTTTCCTGCTATTTTTAGTATTAGATATAAGATTTTAGTTATTAATATAATTAAAAAGTTTTTCATAATTAAAAAATTCCTTTCTAAGACACAAAACTCTATTAATAATTTTCAAATTTTAAATATTATTTAAACTTTACCTTTTATAATTTTGGTTTATTATATCATAATGAAATAACATAAGACAATAATTTATTATTTAAGTTTTTATTTTTTTATTAATATTTAGTATAGAAATTATTAATCATAAAAGAATTTATAATTATATTTTTTATAATATGTAAAAACTACTTTACAGCCTGTTATGGCTATAAAGTAGTTTTCAAACTAATTATGACAAATTAAGACAATTCATATTTCGTATTGTCGTGCACAATATCTAAATCTAGAGTGCATTTTTTGTATTTGCCAGGATTTGCAAGAATATCATATAGGATATTCTCAAAAATAAAGTTTACGGTGTTACTAAGTTCTCTAGCTCCTGTATCAAGAGCAAGAGATCTTTCAGCAATACATTCAAATAATTTTGTGTTATAAGATAATGATATGCCCATTTTTCGTAATTCAGAACGATACTTTTTGAATATGGATAGTTTCGACTTTTTTAATATCAATGACAAATCTTCTTTAGTAAGATTGTTCATTTCTATTATTGTATCTATTCTACCAACAAATTCTTCTGGCATACCGTACGCAACCAAGTCCTGTTTCAGAAATTTGGACTTTTGCTTTTCTTTCATTGCAATATTTTGTGCTTGAAAGCCAAGCGGATTACTATTTAACCGCTTATCTCTGATTTTGTCCAATCCTGAAAAAGCTCCTAAGAAAATTATAATAATATTCTTAGTATCAAAATCGACTGTATCTTCAAAAAACTCATCTAGAGAAATTTTTATTTTTGTTCCTTCAACGATTTTGAGTAAGCTCTTAAGGACCTCTGTACCAGAGACATCATGTTCTTCATGACCGGCCTTTTTGTCAATTTCGTCAATTACTATGATACCATTTTGTGCTTTTTCTACATCATAATCTGTATTATCAAGTAGATTATAAATCATGTCAGTTACATCTGCTCCATAATAACCTTCTTGAGTGTATTTTGTAGCATCTTCAATGGTATAAGGAATATGTAACTGCTTAGCAATTTGTTTGATTGTTTCTGTTTTTCCTGTACCGCTATTTCCAATAATCAAAACATTTGATTTTATGGTTTTGAAATTGATTGCTCTGTATATAGCGGTAATAATTTGTCTTACCTGCGCATCTTGTCCGATGATACATTGCAATACACTTTTCTCAACACTTTTGATGTCTGGAAGAGTTTTACTTTCGATAGGAGTTTGACTTCCTGCGCCTTTTACTGCTCCAGAGCCTAATTGACTTTTCTTGCCAGGATCAATTTTTGGTTTTGCATTTGTGGTGTATTTTATTGCTTTTGGATTAACAGTTTCTTCTACATCGTAAATTTTCCGTCCTTCCTTATACATATCTGTCATAATTATACCTCCTTTTTGTATTTTACAAGATACATGGAATTATTTAAATGTTGCATAAGTTAACAGTTAATATTTTATAAATAACTCCTCTTACATTAAATGATTTTATTTAATGTTGCAGATATAAAATATTGTGTAACAAGTTTACCACTTTTTAAAATTTATGTCAATTGTTAGAAATTTAAAATTAATAAAAAATTATAAAATATAAAAAATCTTATGATAATAAGTCTTAATGTAATACATTTAACAATTTAACAAAATTTACAAAAAATATTGCATAATTTTAACAATAATAGTATAATAAAAAAGGTAGCATAATAATATTAAATAAAGATGTTATTAATAAAAGAGAGGTAAAAAAATGGATTATTTATATATAATAAGAGAAGCATTAGTTTGGACAGTAACAATATTTTGGTTATACCAAATAATGGTAAGTTTATGCTCACTAGTAAAAATAAAAGACAAACCACTACAAGTAAAAAAAGACCACAGATTTATGGCAATTATACCAGCACACAATGAAGAAGCAGTAGTTGGAAATTTAGTAGAAAGTTTAAAAAAGCAAAATTATAACAAAGAATTATACGATATATATGTAATTGCAGATAACTGCACAGACAACACAGCAAAAGTTGCAAAAGAAGCAGGAGCAATTGTATATGAAAGATATAATGCAACAAAGAAAACAAAAGGATATGCATTAGACTGGTTTTTACAACAAAAAATCAAAGAAGATGCTCCATATGATGCATTCTTTGTATTTGATGCAGACAACATAGTAGATCCAAACTTTATCAAAAATATGAATAAAAAACTATGCCAAGGAGAAGATGTAGTTCAAGGATATAGAGATATTAAAAATCCAACAGACAGTTGGATAACAGCAGGATATGCAATCTTTTATTGGACAATGCACAGATTTTATCACTTAGCAAGATATAATTTAGGACTATCACCATTATTAAATGGAACAGGATTTATGGTAAGATTTGATGTAGTAAAACCACAAGGATGGGACACAGTCACATTAACAGAAGATATTGAATTTTCATTAAAAAGAATTATAAAAGGAAAAAGACTAGGATGGGCAACAGATGCAATTTGTTATGATGAACAACCAGTAGGATTTAGTCAAAGCTGGTCACAAAGAAGTAGATGGACAGTTGGACATATGCAATGTATTAAAGAATACACAAAACAATTAGCAGTAGCAGCAAAAGAAAACAAAACAATGATGAACTTTGATGGTTTCTTATATATCGTAGGAAGTATTCCAATGTTTATATTAACATTAATATTATTAGGAACAAACTTTTTAATGTATGCAGCAGAAGGAATGACAGAAGCAGAATTGGTTATGAACATTTTAAGATATTTAGTACCAACATTTTTATTACCAATAGGAACAGCTGTTATTGTAATGTTACTAGATAGAAGACCAATTAAACCAATGCTTAAAGGTCTAATGTGTTATCCTTTATTTATGGGATCATGGCTATTAATTAACTTTAAATGCTTATTTAAAAGAGAAACAACATGGGAAAAAATTAATCATGTTAGAAATATCAAAATTGGAGATGTAGATGAAGAAACTGAAACCGTTAAAATAGCAGAAAAAGTATAAAAAAATTAAAAAAAGCTTGCATTTATTCCAAAAATTGGTTATAATATTAAAGAACATAAAAATAATACAGGAGAGTGGGAACAAATCCCACTCTTCATTTCATTAATAGAATGAAAAGTAAAAACAAATAAAAAATCCACAAAATTAAAGGAGGAAAGATGGCAAATATAGAGGAAAAGGTTGAAAAACTTGTAAAAGAGCCAATCGAAAAAATAGGATATCAATTATATGATGTAGAGTATAGTAAAGAAGGAAAAGATTACTTTTTACGCATATTTATTGACAAAGAAGATGGAATAGATTTAAATGATTGTGAAAAAGTAAATAATGAAATATCTGATATCTTAGACCAAGCAAATTATATAAAAGAACAATATTTTTTAGAAGTATCTTCTCCAGGGATTGAAAGGATTTTAAGAAAAGATAAGCATTTAGAACAAAACATAGGAGAAGAAATCAATATAAAATTATTTAAAAAAGATGAAAATGGAATGAAAGAATATCAAGGCATTTTAACAGAATTTAATCAAGATTTTATAATATTAGAAAATGATATAAAAATAGAACGCAAAAATATATCACAAATTAAAAAAGTTTATAATTGGTAAAGGGAGGAATAAAAAAATGAAAAAACAATCAAAAGAAGTAGCAATAGACAATGAAGAATTAATTTTAGCATTAGAGGAATTAGAAAAAGAGAAAGGAATAAAAAAAGAATATTTACTAGAATCAATTGAAACAGCTTTAGTTACTGCATATAAAAGAAACTTTGATTCATTAGAAAATGTAAAAGTAGTAATGGATGAAAAAACAGGAGCAACACATGTATTCTCAATGAAAGAAGTAAAAAAGAAAGTAGAAAATCCTGATACAGAAATAACAGTTAAAGAAGCACAAAAAATTAATCCAGACCTAAAAGAAGGTGACACTTTAGAAACAGAAATTGTACCAAGAGATTTTGGTAGAATAGCAGCACAGACAGCAAAACAAGTTATCATTCAAAAAATCAGAGAAGCTGAAAGAGAAATTATTTTTACAGAATTTAATGATAGAAAAGGTGAAATTGTTTCAGGTATAGTTCAAAAGGCTGATAGAAATATAATAGTAATGGATTTAGGAAAACTAGAAGGAGTTATGCCTACAAAAGAGCAAATACCTACTGAAAATTATAAAGTAAATGATAAAATAAAAGGATATGTTTTAGATGTAGAAAAAGGATTAAAAGGAGCACCACAAGTTATTGTATCAAGAAGTCATCCTGACTTTGTTAGAAAATTACTAGAATTTGAGATACCTGAAATATATGAAGGAGTTATTGAAATAAAAAGTGTTTCAAGAGATGCAGGAGATAGAAGTAAAGTAGCAGTTTACTCTCCAGATCCAAATATTGATCCAGTAGGCTCATGTGTAGGACAAAGAGGAGTAAGAATTCAAAATGTTATAAACGAATTAAATGGAGAAAAAATAGATGTAATAGAATGGAATGAAGATCCATCTATATATATTGCATCAGCATTATTACCAGCACAAATCTTAGCAGTAGATATTAAGGAAGAAGAAAAATTTGCACAAGTTATAGTACCAGATAATCAACTTTCCCTTGCAATAGGAAAATCAGGACAAAATGCAAGACTAGCAGCAAGACTAACAAATTGGAAAATTGACATTAAATCAGAAACACAATTTAGAGAAATGCTAATGCAATCACAAAATATAGAACAAGATGAAGAAACAGAACAACAAGATAGCCAAGAAATAGAAAAGATAGATAATCAAGAAACAGAATAAAAGAATAATTGAAACATACAATAAAAGGGGGACAAATATGAAAAGACAACCACAAAGAACATGTATGGGATGCAATGAAAAAAAAGATAAAAAAGATTTAATAAGAATAGTTAAGAATAAAGAAAATGAAATTACAATTGATAGAACAGGAAAACTAGATGGTAGAGGAGCATATATTTGTGATAACGTACAATGCTTAGAAAAGTTAATTAAATCAAAAAGGCTAAATAAAGTATTTGATATGAACATATCAGAAGAAATATATAAAAATTTAAGAGGTGTCATTATTGATAAATAATAAAATATTAGGATTAATTGGTTTAGCGGCAAGAGCACGAAAAATTTCTTTTGGAACAGATAGTGTAGAACAAGAAATAAAAAAGAAAAAAGTAAATTTAATTATCGTAGCTAAAGATTCTTCAGAAAGAACAAAAAATAAGTTTCAAAAATTAAGTGAAGAATATAAAATACCAATTTTGATTATCGAAGAAATTGATACATTAAGCAAGGCAATAGGAAAATCAAATAAAGCAATTATAGGAATTAAAGATATAAATTTTTCTAATGAAATACAAAAAATAAATAATGGGGGTGAAGTTATTGGGTAAGATAAAAATACATGAAATAGCTAAAAAGCTAGGCTTAACCAGTAAAGAAGTATTAGAAGTAGCAATAAGCTTAAACATAGAGGCAAAAAGTCATTTGAGCGGAGTAGATGAAGAACAAGCAAAGAAAATTGAAGAAGTATTAACAAAAAAGAATGTGAAAAAACAAGGAAAAGAGAAGAAGGAAAGAGTGGAACACGCAATAGAAAAGAAAAAAGAATCAAATAAAGAAGAAAAAGCACCTGTTATTATAAGAAGAGAAGTTATTATAGCTGCAGATGAAAATGAAAAGAAAAAAGAAGAAATAAAAAAAGAAACGAGAAAAAATAGTAATGTTGGTTTTATAGAAAGAAAAGGGAATAAAGATTATAATATTGTATATAGAAACAAACCAAATAAGCCAATGACTGTAAGCGAATTATTTGGATTAAAGAATGCTAAAAAAGAAGATGAAAAAGAAGAAGCAAAGAAAATGGAAGAAAAGAAAGTTCAAGAACAAGAAGTAGAAAAAACAGAAAATAAAACAGAAAATAAAGCAGAAATAAATAAACAAGAAAAAGTAGAAAAAAATAATGTTACAAAGAACAATCCAAATTCTAACTTTAATAACAGAAACAATAAATTTAATAATAGAAACAATATAAATAATACTAATAGTTACAATAGAAATAACAATAATTATAATGATAATAGAAATAATAACTATAACAATAGAAATAATAATTCAGATAGATTTGCTAAAAAACCACTAGATGCAAGAGGAATCGAAAAAAATATCAAAAATATTATGTCTGTTGAAACAGTAGAAAAAGAAAATATAAGAGAATATAACAAAAATTTAGATAAACAGAAAGACAATAGTAAATTTAACAATGAAAATAAAGCCATAAAAAAATCTAAAACTAGAAGAAGTAATGGAGAAAGAGACTTTGATGAAGGAAAATTAAAAAACTTAAAACAAACTAATAGACTATCAAATATGTTTGATGAACAAGATGGTGGAATGTTAGATTATTATGATTTAACAACACAACGTGGAAGAAAAGGAAAGAAGAAAAACAATAAAAATCAAGAGGAAAGAACAAAACAAAAAATATTCCAATTAACTCAAATCGAAATACCAGAATCTATAACAGTAAAAGACTTTGCAGCTGAAATGAAAAAAACAACAGCAGAAGTTATTAAAAAATTGCTAGGATATGGAATTATGGCAACAATAAATCAAGAAGTAGACTTTGATACAGCATTTTTAATAGCACAAGAATTTGGAATTACAGCTAATAAAAAAGAAACTGTAACAGAAGAAGATATTTTATTTGATGATTCAGAAGACAAAGAAGAAGAATTAAAAGAAAGACCACCAGTAATTGTTGTAATGGGACACGTAGACCATGGTAAAACATCATTATTAGACACTATTAGAAAAACAAATGTTATAGAAGGAGAAGCAGGAGGAATTACACAAGCAATTGGTGCTTATAAAGTAAAAGTAAATAATAGAGAAATTACTTTCTTAGATACACCAGGACATGAGGCATTTACAGCAATGCGTGCTAGAGGTGCACAAATAACAGATATCGCAATACTAGTAGTAGCAGCAAATGATGGTGTAAAACCACAAACAATAGAAGCAATTAACCATGCAAAATCTGCAGAAATTCCAATAATTGTTGCAATTAACAAAATCGATTTGCCAGATGCAAATATAGAAAAAGTAAAACAAGAATTAATGGCATATGACTTAGTACCAGAAGAATGGGGTGGAGATACAATATTTGTACCTATATCAGCTAAAAAGGGAGAAAATATTGACCAATTATTAGAAATGGTACTTTTAGAAGCAGATGTATTAGAATTAAAAGCAAACCCAAAGAAACAAGCAAAAGGTACAGTTATAGAAGCTCGTCTAGATAAAGCAAAAGGTGCAATAGCAACAATGCTTGTACAAAGAGGAACTTTAGATTTAGGAGACACAATTGTTGTTGGATCATCAATAGGTAGAATAAGAGCAATGAAAGATGATAAAGGAAAAAATGTAAGAGCAGCTGGACCATCTACTCCTGTTGAAATTATGGGATTAACAGAAGTACCACAAGCAGGAGATACATTCTACGAAGTAAAAAATGAGAAAATGGCAAAACACTTAATAGAAAGAAGAAAACGTCAAGAAAGAGAAAAAGCTTTAAATGCTACAACAAAAGTGACATTAGACAATTTATTCAGTCAAATGGAACAAGGAAACCTAAAAGTATTAAACTTAATTGTAAAAGCAGATGTACAAGGATCTGTTGAAGCGGTAAAACAATCATTAGAGAAATTATCAAATGAAGAAGTAAATGTGAAAGTAATTCATGCAGCAGCAGGAGCAGTTAACCAATCAGATGTAACACTTGCAAAAGTATCAAATGCAATTATTATAGCATTTAATGTAAGACCAGACAGTACAGCAAAAGAAATGGCAGAAAAAGACGAAGTAGAAATAAAACAATACTCAATTATCTATCAAGCAATAGAAGATGTTGAAGCAGCAATGAAAGGAATGCTTGACCCAGAATTTGAAGAAAAAGTAATAGGAAATGTAGAAGTAAGACAAACATTCAAAATTTCAAATGTCGGAACAATAGCAGGAAGTTATGTAATATCTGGAAAAGTAGAAAGAAATGCAGGAGTAAGAGTAATACGTGAAAATGTAGTAATACATGACGGACACTTAGCAACATTAAAAAGATTTAAAGATGACGTAAAAGAAGTAACAAAAGGTTTTGAGTGTGGAATACAAATAGAAGATTACAATGACATTAAAGAAGGAGACATTATAGAAGTTTATGTAATGGAAGAAATAAAAAGATAAAAGGATGTGAAAAAGGAATGCCAGAAAGTCAAAATAGATTAGGACGCATAGAAGAAGAATACAGAAAAGAATTAAGTCAAATTATTAGTTACGAATTAAAAAATCCAAATGTAACAGGCTTAATAAGTGTAACTAAAGTAAAAGTAAGTAATGACTTAAAATATGCAAGAGTCTATGTAAGCATATTAAATTCAAAAAATATAAAAGAAACTCTAGCAGGGCTAAAAAAATCATCAGGCTTCATTCGCTCAGAATTAGCAAGAAAAGTAAATTTAAGAAATACACCAGAAATAATTTTTGAATTAGATGATTCAATAGAATATGGAACAAAAATAGATGCAATATTAAAAGAAATAATGCCAAAAAAAGATAAATGAGACAATAAAGGACGGTCTTTAAGTCTCAAAAAATAGAATGAAAAATTTTAAAAAGATTGAGAAATAACAAGACGTCCTTAATGTTTCAGAAAGGAAATAAATATGACGTTAGATGATATAATTAATGAAATTAAGAAAGCTGAAAAAATTGTAATATTAACACATGAATCTCCTGATGGAGATGCAATTGGTAGTAGTTTAGCTGTAAAACTAATGCTTGATAAATTAGGAAAAAAAGCTGATGTTATAATACCAGAGTATTCTAGATTATTCAATTTTTTACCTGCAATAAATCAAATTAAAGAGGATTCAGAAACTAAAAATTATGATTTAGCAATTGCTGTGGATTGTGCCACTTTAAAGAGACTTGCTAAAGGAGAATATTTTGAAAATGCTACTAAAACAATAGTAGTTGATCATCATGGAAGTAATACTATGTATGGAGATTTAAACTATGTAAACCCAGTATCTCCTGCATGCTGTGAAGTATTAGCTGAAATGTTTGACTATTATGAATTAGATATAACAAAGGAAATAGGAACTTGTATTATGACAGGTATTGTAACTGATACAGGTGGATTTCAATATAGTGGCGTTAATGCAGAAACATTTGAATTTGCAGCAGAATTACTTCGCAAAGGAGTAGATATTCCAAATATCTATAAAAGAACACTTAGAACAAAAACGAAGGCTAATTTTGAATTAACAAAGAGAATTATAGATAGAATGGAAATCTTAGAAGATGGAAAAGTAACATTTACATATATAAATTTAAAAGATGAAGAAGAAGTAGGAGCAGAACCTGGCGATCATGAAGGATTGGTGGACGTAGGAAGAGAAATTGAAGGAGTAGAAGTTTCAATTTTCATTAGACAAAAAGAAGATGACCAAGATTCATATAAAATATCTTTACGCTCAAAGGAATATGTTAATGTATCTGACATTTGCATAATGTTTGGTGGTGGTGGACACCCAAAAGCAGCAGGAGCTTTAGTTCAAGGTAATGTTGAACAAGTAAAAGAAAAAATAATGAAGGAAGTAAGAAAAGTTTTAAAATAATGGATGGAATTATAATTATAAATAAACCTAAAGATTGTACATCACATGATATTGTATATAAAGTAAAAAAGATACTTGGAGAAAAAGTAGGACATACAGGAACGTTAGATCCAATGGCAACAGGAGTGTTGCCATTATTAATAGGAAAAGCAACGTTATGTTCAAAATACTTAATAAATCATGATAAAATGTATAAAGTACTTATGCAATTGGGAAAAAAGACAGATACAGCAGATGGTGAAGGAAAAATAATAAAAGAACAACAAGTACAAGAAGAAATATTCAATGAACAAAAAATATTAAAAACTTTAGAAGGATTTAAAGGAAAGCAAACTCAAATACCACCAATATATTCAGCAATTAAAGTAAAAGGAAAAAAACTTTATGAATATGCAAGAAAAGGTGAAAGCATAGAAAATATAGAAATTAAGCCAAGAAATATCGAAATATATGATATAGAATTATTGAATGTAGACAAAATAAAGCAACAAATACAATTTAAAGTGAAATGTTCAAAAGGAACATATATTAGAAGTTTGTGTGAGGACATTGCAACGAAACTAAATACAATTGCATATATGAAAGAACTAGAAAGACTACAAGTAGGAGAATTTACAATAGAAGAAAGTACATCAATAGAAATGTTAGAAAAAAATAAAAATGAAAAAGAATGGATTGCAAAAAATATAATTACAATTGAAGAACTTTTTAAAGATAAACAGACAATTAATCTAACAGATAAACAACTTTATTTATTTTTAAATGGAGTAAAATTAACGCAACAGTTAGAAAATGAAATTTATAAAGTTTATAATAATGAAAAATTTATAGGAATAGGAACAATATCAAATAATCTTTTAAAGAGGGATATTGTATTGTAGTAAAGTGTTGAAAGGAATATGTCTTTTTGACACTTTTTTATATAGGTTTTTTATTCAATTACAAGTAATAAATTTATTTAATTCTTCGGCTACGCTACATTATAAACAAATTATAAAATTAACAAATAGGCCCCTCTCAAAGCAAGTTTGAGATTCTCCCATTTGTTAATTAAATAATTTGTAATATAATTCCACTTGCATTCATAATTAAATAAATTTATTACTTGTAATTGAATTTTATTATAAACTATAGTTATGTCAAAAAGACACATCCCTTTTGACATATTTTTAAATTACTTTCATACACTTAAGTAAAAGTGTATTGGAAGTGATTTTTTTGTATTATATTCAAGAAACTGACAAGCCCAGTTCTATATTTAATGGATTATTTAACATATTTAATATTATTAAATTACAAGATGATTCAATTATATTGCCAATTGGTACAAAAGCAATGTCAGATAAAATGGCGGAAAAATTAGCTAAAAAAGTAAATTATATTTTAAAGAAAATGCATTGTAAAAAAATTGTAGTAAGTAAAAAACTAAAAGATGAAGAACAATTTATAAATGAATTATATTCATATAACTATAATATTATTGATGGAAGATGGCTATTTGAACTGTTGTCTGAAAAGATATTAGATTATATAGTAGACAAGAAAAATTTGGAAAAGCAAGAAATACAATTATCAATTTTAGTGAATGATTTATCAGAAGTAATGTTACAGACAATAAAAAGATTGCTACAACAATATAAAAAAATTAATATTGTAACAAATCACATAACAAAATTTAAAAAAATAGAAGAAAAAATGTTAGAAGAACAAGGAATAATGATAGTTGTTAATAATAATAAAAGAAGGAGCCTTGCAAAATCACAGTTAATTTTAAATGTAGATTTTCCTTCAGAATTAATTAACAATTATAATATTTATGAAGAGGCAATTATTATTAATATAAGAGATAATGTAAAAATAAAAAGAAAAAGATTTAATGGAATTAATATTAATAATTATGAAATAACATTCAAAGAAATAGAACAAATAAAACAAGAAAATTATAACAAATGGGAAAAATTCAACAAAAAAGATTTATATGAGGCACAAATAAACCAAAAACAGCCTTTTGAAAACATGATTAGGCAAATAGAAAGAGATAAAGTTGAAATTAAAGAATTAATTGCAAATAACATTAAAATATAATAACAAAATATCATAATATTTTTTGGAAAACCTTTTCTTTTTTTAAAAAATATAATATAATAAGTTTGTCTAATTTAAAGTTGACGAGGAGGATGCCAAATGCCAGAAAATAATAAGAAAAGAAATAAAAAAAATAGAAACAGCAGTCAAAGAAATCATAATCAAAATAGAGAAAAAAATAGAATAAACAAACAAGAAAATAGAAAAACAAATAATAGAAAGGCAAGTAATAAAACAAAGAAAAAGCAAGAACATGCAAAGCTAAAATTAGCCCTAAAGATAATGGTAATAATTTTTCTACTATTATGTGTAATAGGAGCAGGAATTATAGCAGGAATGTTTTTTGGCCTATTTGGAGATGAATTTGAAATTACAAAAGAAGAATTAAAAATAGGAGCATCTAATAGTGTTATAGTAGATAAAAATGGTACAGTAATTGCAAATTTAAGTGGAGATGAAAAAAGAAAAATCATTACACTTGCAGACATGTCAGAATATTTACCAAAAGCATATGTTGCAATAGAAGACGAAAGATATTACAAGCATAGTGGAGTTGACTTCAAAAGAACAGCGGGAGCAATTGTTAATACAGTGCTAGGACACAGTTCATATGGAGGAAGTACAATAACACAACAATTAGTAAAAAATATTACAAAAGAAAATGAAGTATCAGGAATGGCAGGAATTTTTAGAAAAGTAAAAGAATGGGCAAAAGCATATCAAGTTGAAAGAATGATATCAAAAGACCAAATTCTAGAACTATATTTAAATATTTTATTTGTAGGCTCAAGTAATTTACATGGTGTAGAATTAGGAGCAGAATACTATTTCAACAAAAGTGCAAAAGATTTAGATTTAGCAGAATGTGCATTTATGGCAGGAATTAATAGTTCACCAAATGCTTATGATCCATTTGATACAACAAAAGACAATACTGAAAAAATTAAAAATAAAACAAAAACAGTTTTAAATAAAATGAAAGAATTAGGATATATCCAAAATGAAGAAGAATACAATGCAGCAATAGCAAAAGTAGACACAGGATTACCATTTAATAAAGGAATTACAACAAGTGCAACAACATATTCATACCATACAGATGCAGTAATAGACCAAATAGTAACACAAGTAATGGAAGAAAAAAATATATCTAGACAACTAGCAGAAAACTATGTATATAGTAGTGGATTAACAATATATTCGACAGTAGACACAACAATACAAGCAAGATTAGAAGAAGAATATGCAAAATCAAAATATGTAGTTACAAGTCCAAGTAAAAAACAAACATCACAATCAGGAATGGCAATAATAGATTATAAAACAGGCGATGTAGTTGGAGTAGCAGGAGGATTAGGACAAAAAGACGGTTCTGGATGGAACAGAGCAACACAAATGCAAAAACAAACAGGTTCTTCAATGAAACCGATAGCAACAATAGCACCTGGACTAGAAGAAAAAGTAATTACAGCAGCAACAGTATATGATGATGTTAAAACAGATTTTGGTGGAGGATATATTCCAAAAGATTATAATAATTTTAGAGGATTAGTTACTATAAGACAATTTATAGAAACATCACAAAACATACCAGCAGTAAAAATAATGAAAGAACTAACACCAAAAAAAGCTATGGAATATTTACAAAAAATGGGAATAACTTCTTTAGACGAAAAAACAGATGAAGTATTATCAATAGCATTAGGAGGAGTAACAAACGGAATTAGTCCATTGCAAATGGCAGCAGCATATGGAACAATCGCAAATGATGGAGTACATATTACACCAACATTCTATTCAAAAGCAGTAGATAGTAGTGGAAATACAGTTTTAACACCAAAACAAGAAACAACAAGAGTAATATCTGAACAAAATGCATATATTGCAAAAACAATAATTCAAGAACCAGTAGTAGGAGGAAGTGGTACTGCTAGATATTGTGCAATATCAGGAATAGACGTAGCAGCAAAAACAGGAACAACAAACAATGACTATGATAGATGGCTATGTGGATTTACACCTTACTATGCTGCAGCAACATGGTTTGGATATGACGATAGTGAAGAAGTATTTTATAGTGGAGGAAATCCAGCAGGATTAATTTGGTCAGCAGTAATGAAAGATATTCATAAAGGACTACCAAATGCAACTTTTGTAAAACCAAATGGAATTGTTACTGCAACAGTATGTAGAGTAACAGGATGTCTTGCAACAACCGGATGTGGTTCAACATATCAAGAAATATTTACGCAAGACAATATGCCAGAAAAATGTGAAGGACATGGTTCACAAGAATTGTGTGCAGAATCAGGACTAGTAGCAAATGAATATTGCCCAACTAAAAAAGTAAATAATTATGGAGCAGCTGTACCAAAAGAAAAATTAAAATTATGGAAAACAGTTGGAGCAAGCAATGTTACAGGTAAAAAAGTGACAGATATATGTAATATTCATAAGAAACCAGAAGAAAAGCCAAAAGAAAATAATACAACAAATACAAATGGAAATACAAATGTTGCAAATACCACAAATACTCAAAACACAAATACAACAAATATAACAAATACAACAAATTCTAAAAATAATACAGCAAATACAACGCAGTCAAATACAAGCACAAATACAAATACGAATAATACGGACACACAAACACCAGCAACATAATATACTAAATATAATAATAAGAGATGAGAAATTGTGAAATTTCTCATCTTATATTAATAACAAGGAGGAATTTTAGGTGGAAATATATTTTTATAACACATTAACAAAGAAAAAAGAACAATTTAATCCAATTGATTCAAAACAGGTAAGAATATATTCTTGCGGTCCAACAGTTTATAAAGATGCAACTATTGGAAACATGAGAACAAATATCTTTCAAGACGTTTTAAGAAGAGTACTACGATATAATGGTTTTGAATTAAAACACGTAATGAATATAACAGATGTTGGACACTTAGTATCAGATGGCGATGAAGGTGAAGATAAAATGTTGAAATCAGCAAGAGAAGAAAAAAAATCACCTTTAGAAATAGCAGAACACTATACAAAATTATTTTTTGATGATTTAAAATCATTAAATATTGAAACACCTGAAATTGTATGCAAAGCAACAGAACATATACAAGAAATGTTAGAATATGTAAAAAAACTAATAAAAAATGGATATGCATATGAAACATCAACAGCTATTTATTTTGATATTAGCAAATTAGATAAATATCCAATTTTATCAAACTTAAATTTAGAAGAACAAAAAGCAGGAGCAAGAGTAGATATAGATACAGAAAAAAGAAGCCCATATGATTTTGCATTATGGATTAAAGCACCAGAAAATCATCTAATGAAATGGGATAGTCCATGGGGACCAAGCTATCCAGGATGGCACATTGAATGTTCAGCAATGGGGCAAAAATATTTAGGAGAACAATTTGACATACACACAGGAGGAATTGACTTGATTCCTACACATCATGAAAATGAAATAGCACAAAGCAAAGGTGCTTGTGGAAAAATACCTGCAAATTACTGGATGCATGGAGAATATTTACTAATAAATGGTGGTAAAATGTCAAAAAGTTTAGGAAATGTATACCTAGTAAAAGACATAAAAGAAAGAGGCTATGACCCTATTGTGTATAAACTATTTAGTTATTCATGTCATTACAGAAATAAACTAAATTTTACGTGGGAAGGAATAGAATCAGCATCAAAATCTTTAGAAAGATTACGTAATAGCTATCAATTAAATTTAAATGGAACTGATGAATTAACAGCACAAGATAAAGAAAAATTGTTACAAATAGAAAAGAAATTCCATGAAGCAATAAATGATGATTTAAATATGCCACTTGCAATGAGCTTTGTTTGGGAAATAGCTAGATTTGAGAAAAAAAATCCAGAAGTTGCAAAATTACTTGCAAAATTCGATACCGTTTTAGGAATTAAAATAGATGAAACAAACACAAAAACGCAAGAAATACCACAAGAAATTTTAGATTTAGTAGAACAAAGAAAAATAGCAAGAATGAACAAAGATTGGGTAAAATCAGATGAGTTAAGAGACTTAATAGCACAAAAAGGATATACAGTAAAAGACACAAAAGAAGGACCAATTATAAAATCAAATAAATGAAGGGAAATAAAATGAGCAAAGATAATAACAATAATATAGTATTACCAAATTATGAACATAGTATATTAAATTTAATTAATACTATTTTAAAATATTATAATATTGAAACTAAATATAACGAATTACCAGAGTTAAGAAAAATACTAAATGATAATAATTTTAATAATATAGTATTTATTATATTAGACGGAATGGGAGAACATATATTAAAAAAAATATCGCCTAACGATTTCTTTGCAGATAATGAAATTGATGTAATTACATCAGTATGTCCATCAACAACAACAGCAGCTTTAACCACATATTATTCAGGCAGACCACCGATTGAAACAGGATGGATTGCAATGTCTCAATACTTTAAAGAATATGGAAGAGCAATAGAAATGTTGAGAAAAATAGATTCATATACAAAAGAAAAAGTAAATACTTCAAGAAAAGACGTATTTGAATTAGTTAAATATATTCCAATATATGAACAAATTGAAAATGTAAATCCAGATGTAAAAGCATATGAAATAAATCCTACTTTTTGTGAAGCTAGAAGTAAAAGAAATATAAATGCAGATAATATAGAGCTAATGTGTGATGCAATAAAAGCTCTATGTAGAAATAAAGAAAAGCAATTTATTTTAGGATATAATGATAAACCAGATACATTATTACATAAATATGGTTGCAAATCTGAAGAAGTAAAGGAGTTTATCAAAGATGCAGAAAAGAAAATACAAAATATGTGTGAAGAATTAAAAGGTACAAATACTTTAGTTATTATTACAGCAGATCATGGGCATAAAGATATAAAAACAACATATAACATTTTAGAATTAGAAGAAATCCAAGATTGTATTATAATGCCAGCAAGTTTAGAATCTAGAGCAATAACATTTTGGGTAAAAGAAGATAAAAGAGAAAAATTTGAAAATTTCTTCAAAACGAAATTAAAAAATCAATATATTCTATTTTCAAAAGAAGAATTTTTAGAAAAGAATTTATTAGGATATGGTAAACAACATCCAAAGGTAGATGATTTTATAGGAAATTATATAGCAATAGCAATAGGAGATTCTATTATAAAATTAGATACATATACATCTAAAGAAAAAGCAGAAAAAAAATCGACACATTGTGGATTTACTCCTGAAGAAATGGAAGTACCTTTAATTGTTGTAAATTGTAAATAAAATTATATGGCAATACTTATTGTAATTACTAATAAGTATTGCCATATTTAGGTATAATATACTTCATCAAAGCAAGTAATTTTTTGTGTTTTGTTTAATTCGGTCAGAAAGTGAAGACCAATTCTTAATAAGTGCATTTTGGATATCAGAACAAGTAGACTTCATTAAGTTAACAAAAGGATGTGTTCGCCAATTCCAAGCATTAGAGTCTAATAGCTCATATTCCTCCGCCAGCAATTGACGTACATATTGCCGAGGAATATATAAATCAGGGTCATCGTTAATATACCATTCATTATTATCCTTTCCTCTAACAAGTAAATAAGAGTGATTTCCATATGAACTCAACTTTCCATAAGAAATTCTTGTTAAAGGAAATTTAGAATATTCGATAATACTGTTTGCTGTTAGTTTACTAGGTGCAACGTGAACATGAGCATGTACAATTGAACTTTTTGCTTTTCCAATTCCTCCGTTGCCAGTACCATTTTCCCAGACTAAAATGTCTTTTTTATTAATGGGATAAGTGGCCTCGAGAATTGAAAAAGTATCATCAAGTACTGTAAGAAACTCATGGTGTAAATCAGAAGAAGTCAATGTTGCAATAGACATTACATGCGAAATGGGAATTATAAGTAAGTATCCCTTGATAAATTCTCCTAATGTAGGCGTCACAATAAAGTTATTGCTCTTATATAAAATACGATTTATATTCAAATTCCGAGTAAAACCGTTATCTATAAGTTGCATACAATAAGGACAATCTGAAACCTTTGGAGCACCATTCAAACCAGAACTGTCAGATTTGTGGTCGCCAATATCACAATCTAAAGCATTTGCAATATTTTGAAAATACTGAGGTAAATATTCATCCATTATATTGAGACAAAAACCTTTGCCTTTATATGCTTCAGTAGTGTTAATAACATTAACTTCGATAGCAATGGATTTCAATTCCTCAGGACAATTTGAACAAACAACACTTTTGTTCTTTTGAAATTCTTTAAAGATATCATCAACAGTTACATTAGAAAATGAAAGTTGTGTTAATCCTTTAAACTGTAGACTTCTCAGCACTAAATCAACATCAGATTCATTTCCTTTTAAAACAAATAAGTTCCGAGTTTTAAGCATATTATTCACCTTTTTCCTTTCTGAAAATTATGTTTACAAGTTATAGAAGAATTATATCATAATTTATCCATTATGCAATATATTTATTGAAAAAAGTCGAATTAAAGTTTATAAATATTTTTATATTTTATTATAAACATAAAAATATAGAAATAATATCAATTAAAACATTGAAAAAAATGCAATCAAATGATAAAATTACTATTATGAAATATATAGAAAATATAATAAAAAATGAAGAAATATATATTTAAGGAGGAAATAAAGTGGCAATTTTGTTACCAGGAGGAGCTGGATATATAGGAAGTCACACAGCGATAGAACTATTAAATGCAGGAAAAGAAATTATTATAATAGACAATTTTGCAAACAGTAAGCCAGAAGTATTAGAAAAAATAAAACAAATTACAGGAAAAGATTTTAAATTTTACGAATTAGATTATTTAAATAAAGAAAAATTAGAAAAAGTATTCCAAGAAAACAAAATAGATGCAGTATTAAACTTTGCAGGATATAAAGCAGTGGGAGAATCTGTGAAAAAGCCAATTGAATATTATACAAATAACATATCAGGATGTTTAATATTATTAGATGTAATGAGAAAATACGGATGCAAAAAATTTATATTTAGTTCATCAGCAACAGTATATGGAGACCCTGAAACAATACCATTAACAGAAGAATGTAAAACAGGAGGAACAACAAACCCATATGGAACAACAAAATTATTTATTGAACAAATTTTAAAAGACACTTATGCATCAGATAATACATGGGATATATGTATTCTAAGATACTTTAATCCAGTAGGAGCACATGAAAGTGGGCTAATTGGAGAAGAACCACAAGGAATTCCAAATAACTTAATGCCATACATTGTAAGAGTAGCATCAGGACAACTAAAAGAATTATCAGTATTTGGAAATGACTATGACACACATGATGGAACAGGAGTAAGAGATTACATACATGTTGTTGACTTAGCCAAAGGTCATGTTCTAGCATTAGAAAAATTAGACAAAGAACAAAAAGGATTATACATTTACAATTTAGGAACAGGAACAGGATACAGTGTTTTAGATATGGTAAAAGCATTTGAAAAAGCAACAGGAAAGCAAGTAGCATATAAAATAGCACCAAGAAGAGCAGGAGATATAGCAACTTGTTATGCAGAACCAAAAAAAGCAAAAGAAGAACTAGGATGGACAGCCAAAAAAACATTAGAAGACATGTGTAAAGATAGTTGGAACTATATCGAAAAAAGTGAAAAAGTGAAAAATTGAAAAAAAGTGAAAAATTGAAAAAAAAAGTGAAAAAGTAAAAAAGTAATCAAAGGGACGCGCCCCTTAATCAAAGAAATGAGGGAAAATAAAAAATGATAAACTTTAAGGAGATAATTTCAAAGTTAATAAGTAAAAAAATAGAAATAAACGAAGAAGAACTATATACATATATCGAAACACCTAAAGACACAAAAAATGGAGATTATGCATTTCCATGTTTTTGTCTTGCAAAAGAACTAAAAAAAGCACCACCAGTTATAGCAAACGAAATAAAAGAAAAAATTGAGCAAGACATAGAACAGATAGAAGAAATAGAAAAAGTAGAAATATCAGGTGGATATTTAAATTTTTATATTAATAAAGAAACACTAGTAACAGAAGTATTAAATGAAATTGCAAAAAACGAAGAATATGGAAAATCAAACATTGGAAAAGGTAAAAATATTGTAATAGATTATTCTGCACCTAATATTGCAAAACCATTTCATATAGGACATTTACGTTCAACTGTAATAGGAGCAGCATTATATAACATATATAAAATATTAGGATACAATGTAATCGGAATAAACCATTTAGGAGATTATGGAACGCAATTTGGAAAATTAATAGAAGGATATAAATTATGGGGAAACGAATATGATATAGAAAAAGATCCTATTAATGAATTAACGAAAATATATGTAAGAATTAATAATTTATGCAAAGAAGATGAAAATGTATTAAATGTTTGTAGAGATAATTTTAAAAAATTAGAAGATGGAGATAAATATTGCACAGAAGTATGGGAAAAATTCAGAAATTTAAGTTTACAAGAATTTAAAAAAGTATATGATTTATTAGAAAGTAAATTTGACTCATGGAATGGAGAGG
The DNA here is from genome assembly GCA_947625295.1 of uncultured Clostridia bacterium. GTDB lineage: Bacteria > Bacillota > Clostridia > TANB77 > CAG-508 > CAG-269. Next base: position 27,602 of record CANQNU010000012.1, read on the forward strand.
CCTTTTATTCAGACAAAATGCCAGAAGTAATTGAAATTTTAGAAAAAACAGGGAAATTACAAGAATCACAAGGAGCAAAGATTATAGATTTAGAAGAACAAGGAATTAATACACCATGCATAATAGAAAAATCAAATGGTTCAACAACATATGCAACAAGAGATTTAGCGGCAATTTTATATAGAGCAAGAAATTATGATTTTGACAAAGCATTATATGTTACGTCATATGAACAATTATTACATTTTAAACAAATATTTGAAGTAGCAAAATTATTAGGATTAGATGAGAAATATACTAAAGGATTAGAACATGTATCTTTTGGAATGGTATTATTACCAACAGGAAAAATGTCAACAAGAGAAGGAAATGTAATTAAATTAGAAGATTTATTAAATGAATCTATACAAAGAGCAAAAGAAATTATAGAACAAAAAAATCCAAATTTAGAAGATAAAGAAGAAGTAGCAAAAAAAGTAGGAATAGGAGCAATTATATTCAATGATTTAGCAAATAGTAGAGTAAAAGATGAAATATTTGATTGGGACACAATATTAAATTTTCAAGGAGAAACAGGGCCATATATACAATATACATATGTTAGAACAAAAAGTGTATTAGAAAAAGCAGGATATATGCCAGAAGAAAAAGACATTAATCCAGAAAAATTAATTGATGAATACTCTTTACAAATACTAAAATTAATTTATAATTTTAAAGATGTTTTAGTACAAGTAACAGAAAAAAATGAACCATCAATTTTATCAAGATATTTAATTGATTTAGCAAAAGCATATAGTAGTTTTTATAATGAAAATAAAATTATATGTGAAGATAAACAAATGCAAGATGCAAGGATTTACTTGACATATGCAACAGGAAAAGTTTTGAGAAGTGGAGCTAATTTATTGGGAATAAAAATGCCAAATAAAATGTAGAAATTAAGTGTGAAATATTAAAAAGATAAAATGTATAATCAAGATTAACCAATGGAAGTGTTTCCCTTGGTTAATTATATATTGAATGTATTTTAAATATACAAATAAAAAAATAGAAAAAATAGAAAAAATTTCAAAAAATGTATTGACAAGGAATAAAAAAATTAGTATAATAAATCTCGTCGAAAGACAAAAAGAAAAGGTCGCTTAGCTCAGCTGGGAGAGCATCTGCCTTACAAGCAGGGGGTCATAGGTTCGAGCCCTATAGCG
>CANQNU010000013.1 GCA_947625295.1 uncultured Clostridia bacterium
GTCTACCCCTGCTGGTGCTACAAAGCCTCTTGCTATAGCCACAGCTTTTACCGCTTGATTTAATGCTCCTGCTCCTATTGCTTGCATTTCTGCCTTATTTGATTCTTTTACTAATCCAGCTATTGCTCCTGCTACTGAATTAGGATTTGATTTTGATGAAATTTTTAAAATTTCCATTTTCTTTTGCCTCCTATAAATTTTATTTTTTGTTGCAACTTTTTACGATTTTTATTTTACAATATTTGGAAATTAATGTAAAGTATTTTACTAAAATTTTTATAAGTTTTCATCGCAATAAAATTCTATTTTCGACAAATGAAAATGTTATATTTATGCTATTTTTATTGATATATTGCTTTTATTTAAAAGTGTAATTAAAATATCATTATATCAAATTTATAATCTTATTCTTGTTATATTCTTTACTTTATTTGTTTCATCATTTATATCTAAAATAATTGCGTTTAACATACATTTACCTGTTGCAATTTTATATCTTTCTGGTAATGTAGTTTCAAATCTTTTTATAGATGCTTCTATGTCCATCCCAATAACAGATTTCTTTGGTCCAGTCATTCCAATATCTGTAATATATGCTGTTCCATTTTCTAAAATAGTCTCATCAGCTGTTTGAACATGAGTATGTGTTCCATATACTGCTGTTACTTTTCCGTCTAAAAAGTATCCCATTGCTATCTTTTCTGCTGTTGCTTCTGCATGAAAGTCTACAATAATTATATCTACTTGATTTTGTATTTTTTCTACAATGTCTTTTGCTATAATAAATGGATTTTCTGAAAGTACATTAATATCAACTCTTCCAATTAAATTAATAACTGCTATTTTCTTATTTTTGCAATTGTAGATATTGTATCCTTTTCCTACTACTCCTTTAGGATAGTTGGCAGGTCTTATTAATTTTGGATGATCTATAAATTTAAAAATATCTTTTTTTCCCCAAGTGTGATTTCCCATTGTAATAACATCTATATTTTGTTCTAAAACATCTTTAAAATTTTTCTCTGTTATTCCCATTCCTTCTGCTGAATTTTCTCCATTTACTATTATAAAATCTATGTTTTCTTTTTCTCTTATTTGTGGTAATTTATTTTTTAATTCATTAATTCCTGCTGTTCCAACTAAATCTCCAATGGCTAAAATTTTCAAATTAATTCCTTCTTTCTATTTTTTTATATCTTACTATATTTTATTTATTTAAGCAAGTTTTTAATATTCTAATTTCGATTTATTTTTAATCTAACACAGGAATCAATATAATTAATTTTGAAGATATTTTGTTCATTACGTTCAAAAAGAACTTGTAATGTAAGAAAATGCGCCTCTTTCACTCAGGCTCAATCAATTATTTAACATTTTGAATAAATAATTTGTGCAACTGAAATTAGTTTAGAAATTTTTTAAGCATCTTATGGAAAGAGTTCACGTTAGTGGAAGGGTGCCATAAAATGCTTTTAAAATTTCTTTACTAATGTAAGGAAGTCAAAGTATTTATGAAAAATATTAAATAATTGATTGCCCATGAACATTCCTCATTTTTTTAACTTTTTTACATATTAAAAAGCGAATCCTAATATTTAAATTTTATTAAATATTTGAATTCGCTTTTTTATTTACTCTTTTTTATTTTGCATAGTCAGCTACTCTTGTTTCTCTAATTACATTTACTTTAATTTGTCCTGGATAATCCATTTCATTTTCAACTTTTTTTGCAACATCTCTTGCTAAAATTGTCATTTGATCATCTGAAATTTTATCAGGTTTTACAATGATTCTAACTTCACGACCTGCTTGAATTGCAAATGATTTTTCAACTCCATCAAAAGAATCTGCAATTTCTTCAAGATTTTGTAATCTTTTGATATATGCTTCTAATGTTTCTCTTCTTGCTCCTGGTCTTGATGCAGAGATTGCATCAGCAGCTTGTATTAAAACAGCTTCTAATGTTTGTGGTTCTACATCTCCATGATGAGCTTCAACTGCATTAATAACTAATGGATTTTCTTTATATTTTTTAAGCACTTCTACACCTATTTCAACATGTGTTCCTTCCATGTCATGGTCTAGGGCTTTTCCAATATCATGTAACAATCCTGCTCTTCTTGCTAGTTTTGGATCTAATCCAAGTTCTTCTGCCATAATTCTAGCTAAATTAGAAACTTCAATTGAATGATTTAAAACATTTTGGCCATAACTTGTCCTATATTTTAGTTTTCCTAATAATTTTACTAAATCTGGATGAAGTCCAATTACTCCACTTTCAAGTACAGCTCTTTCTCCTTCTTCTTTTATTGTATTGTCAACTTCTTCTTTTGCCTTTTCTACCATTTCTTCAATTTTAGAAGGATGTATTCTACCATCATCAATTAATTTTTCTAATGCAATTTTTGCAACTTCTCTTCTTAATGGATCAAATCCTGATAGAACTACTGCTTCTGGTGTATCATCAATAATCAAGTCAACTCCTGTTAATGTTTCTAATGCTTTAATGTTTCTTCCTTCTCTACCAATAATTCTTCCTTTCATTTCATCATTTGGAAGAGATACAATTGAAACTGTTGTTTCTTGTGAGTGATCTGCTGCACATTTTTGTACTGCATATGCTAATAATTCCTTTGCATTTTTTACTGCATCTTCTTTAGCTTTTTGTTCTTTCTCTCTAATAATAGATGCCTTTTCAGCTGTTAATTCTTTGTCTAATTCAGATAATAATCTTTCTTTGGCTTCTTCTTTTGTTAAAGAAGCTATTTTTTGAAGTTCTACTATCTCTTGTTCATGTAAATTTTCAACTTCTTCCTTTTGTTTTTCGATTTCTTGTAATTCTCTTTCTAAATCTTGTTCTTTTTTCTCAAAATTTTCTGAACGTTTTTCTAAATTTTCTTCTTTTTGAATTAATCTTGCTTCTTGTTTCTGTATTTCGCCTCTTCTCTCTTTAATCTCTTGATCTAATTCTTTCCTATTGTTCATTATTTCTTCTTTTGCTTTAAAGATCTCTTCTTTTTTTAGATTTTCTGCTTCTATTTTTGCTAAATCAACTAATCTTTTTGCTTCATTCTCTGCTCCTTGAATTTTAGATTCTGCAACTTTCTTTCTGTACACTATTCCTACTGGCACTCCAATTGCAAATGAGATTAAGACAGCGGCGATAATGATTAAAATGTTCATAATCATACACCTCTTTCTTATTTTATTTTCAATGTTCGAATAAAATATATATATGTATTTATTTCATATATTTTTTCCTACCTATTATATTTTAACTTTATTATTGTAAACTGTCAAGTGCTTTAGAATTTAAATTTTAAAAAATGACCAAGGGGTGAGTCCCCTTAGTCAACTTCAACGTCAATATTTAAATTTTCTCCATTTATATTGGTTTGTGTATATCCTTCTTTTTCTTGGTTATATACTATTTTTACTGCTAGTGTGTCATGTTTGATTAATTCTTCATTTTCTTTAATTATTTTTTCTAGCATTTCATTTCCTGATACATATAAATTGATTGTGTCTAATACTTCGAAATTTTTATCTTTTCTCATATTTTGTACTTTTGATAGAATTTCACGAACATATCCTTCTTCTTTTAGTTCTTGTGTTATATGTGTGTCTAATACGACTCCTATTTCTCCTTCTCCACTAAATGCATATCCTTCTTTTCCTTGCATTGTTATAAGTAAGTTTTCTGAGTTTAATGCTATTTGTGTTTCGTCAATTTCAATATATTCTATTCTACCATTTTTTACCGTGTTTGCTAAGTCCATTTGATTTTTCTTTGCTATTTCTTCTTTGATTTTTGGAATTAATTTTCCATATTCTTTTCCTAATACAGGTAGATTTGGCTTGATTTCAAAGTTTACATATTCAGACATTTCTGCTCCAAGTTCAACTCTTTTTACATTTAATTCTTCTTTTACAATGTCTTCATAGTATTTTGGTAATGTGTCTATTGAAATTAACATTTCAGATAATGGTTGTCTATTTTTGATATTTGCAGAGTTTCTTGCGCTTCTTCCTAGTTTTACTATTTTGTAAGCTAATCCCATTTCTTGCTCTAGTTGTTTATCAATTGCTGTTTCATCTACTTCTGGCCATAAGCATAAATGTACACTTTCAGGTGCTGTTTTGTCTAATCCTACTACTATATTTTGATAAATTTCATCTGTCATAAATGGTACAAATGGCGCTGCTACTTTTATTAAAGTTGTTAACACTTTATATAATGTTACATATGCTCCAATTTTGTCATCAGTTAGTTCAGTTAACCAAAATCTTTCTCTGTTTCTACGTACATACCAGTTTGATAATTCATCTGTAAAACTTTCAATTTGTAATGCTGCTGATGTGATATCGTAATTTTCTAACTTTTTATCAACTTCTTTTACTAATGTATTTAGTTTAGAAATAATCCATCTATCCATTAAATTTGTAATTTTGAAATCTTTATATTCTAATGGATTAAATTTATCTATTTCTGCATATAAAACATAAAATGAATATACATTCCATAATGTGCTTAAAAATCCTCTTTGTGTTTCTTTTACACTTTCTAAGCCTAGTCTAGTTGGTAACCATGGAGCTCCACATGTGTAGAAATGCCATCTTGTTGCATCTGCTCCTACTTGGTCTAACAATACCATAGGATCTACACCATTTCCTTTTGATTTAGACATTTTTTGTCCTTTTTCATCTAGTACATGTCCTAATACTATACAATTTTCAAATGGTGTTCTTCCAAATAAAGCAGTTCCAACAGCTGTTAAAGTATAGAACCATCCTCTTGTTTGGTCAATTGCTTCTGAAATAAATCCTGCTGGGAAATTATTGTCAAACATTTCTTTATTTTCAAATGGGTAATGCCATTGTGCAAAAGGCATTGAACCTGAGTCAAACCAACAGTCTATTACTTCTTTTGCTCTATTCATTTTCTTTCCACATTTTGGACATTTTAAATGTACATTGTCAATGTATGGTTTGTGAAGTTCTATGTCATCTGGAACTTCTATTCCTTTTTCTTTTAGTTCTTCAATAGATCCTATACATTCTTGATGACCACAATTTTCATTTTCACATGTCCATACTGGAAGTGGTGTTCCCCAATATCTATCTCTTGAAATTCCCCAATCAATAACATTTTCTAAGAATTTTCCAAATCTTCCCGTTCTAATTGTGTCTGGATACCAATTTACTTTATTGTTGTTTGCTACTAATTCGTCTCTTAACTTGCTCATTGCAACAAACCAGCTTTCTTTTGGATAATAAAGAAGTGGTGTGTCACATCTCCAACAATGTGGATATGAATGTAAGTGTTTTTCTTTACTAAATAATTTGTTTTCATTTGCTAACCATTTGCAGATATCTTCATTACAATCTCTTACAAATCTTCCTGCCCATGGTTCTACTTCAGGTACAAATTTTCCAGATTTGTCTACTAAATTTATAAATGTAATTCCATTTTGCTTTGAAACAAAACTGTCATCTTCACCATATGCTGGTGCAATATGAACAATTCCAGTACCATCATCTAAATTTACATAGTCTCCATGGATTACTTCGAAAGCTTTTCCTTCTACTTCTCCCCATGGCATTAATCTTTCATATTTTGTGCCTAAAAGTTCTTCTCCTTTGAAAGTTTTTACAATTTCATATTCTTTATCTTTTAAGACTTTTTCAATTAAATCTTTTGCTAAAATATATGTTTCATAATTTGCTTCTTCGTCTTCTTTTGCAATATTTACTTTTACTTCAGCATATTCGTAAGATTTATTAACACAAAGTGCTAAATTTGAAGGTAATGTCCATGGTGTTGTTGTCCATGCTAAAATATATTTATCTTCTCCAACTATTTTAAATTTTGCAATACAAGTTAAGTCTTTAACATCTTTATAACCTTGTGCTACTTCATGTGAAGATAAAGCTGTTCCACATCTTGGACAATATGGCATAACTTTATGTCCTTCATATAAAAGACCTTTTTCCCACATTTGTTTTAAAGCCCACCATACAGATTCAATATATTCATTATGGTATGTTACATATGGATTTTCCATATCAACCCAAAATCCAACTTTATTGGTCATTTCTTCCCACATATGAACATATGTGAACACACTTTCTTTACATTGTTTTACAAATTTTTCTACTCCATAATCTTCAATTTGTTCTTTTCCTGAGATACCAAGTTTTTTCTCAATTTCAAGTTCAACAGGAAGACCATGAGTATCCCATCCAGCTTTACGAATTACTTTATAACCTTTCATAACTTTATATCTAGGAATAATATCTTTCATAACTCTTGTTTCAATATGACCAACATGAGGTTTTCCATTTGCTGTTGGAGGTCCATCATAAAATGTAAAATATCTCTTTCCTTCATTCATTGCAAAATTCTTTTTTATAATGTCTTTCTTTTTCCAATTTTCAGCAACTTCATGCTCCATTCCTACAAAACCATCTTTTAATTCAACTTTTTTATACATAAAAATTCCTCCTTCTTGAGACAATAGGGTCAGTCCTTTTTTGAGACAATGGGAACAGTCTTTTTTTGTCTCATCTTTTTTGTCATTTTTTATCACTTTTCGTAGTCTATTTTTACTTTTTGAATTTATCTGCTACACTATTGATTTCTTGTAGCTCAAATCTATATTTTTGCTCTACATTTGGATATTTTTCATGGTCAACTTCACTTAAAAACATATCTTTTGGTCTAATCCAAAGATTTCTATCTCCATATAATCCTCTGTATACAACATACTCTTCTTTTGTTTCAGAATGTTTGGCAATATCAACAATTAAATAGTAATCTCCTTTAAAATGTTTGTAAATTCCATTAATTTTTAATTCTCTCATAATTTTTCTCCTTTCTATTTATATACAAGTTAGTGCGAAATTTTTTTGTATAGTAGTAAAGTAGTTTTTTTCTATTTTTTATTATACAAAAAACGCCCTAACATAAAATATGTTAGGACGCAATAATTACTTTATTTCGCGGTACCACCTAAATTAGTAAACTCATATATATTATATAGTTTACTCTCTCATATTCCTTTAACGCAGGTCTTACGGCTTAGCTTACTTTTTTTATTTCAGCTAGCAACAACAAGGTGATAATAAATAATTTTTACTTACCAAATCACACCAACCTTTGGCTCTCTTTAAGTTATTGTATTATTTATGTTGTCCTTGTTTTTGTTTTTCATCTATTGTTTAGTATTATAACATATATTTTTTATTTTTCAAGTGTTTTTGTATTATTTATTGTGTTAAGTTGCTATAATAAGCATTATATAATTTGCTATAATATCCGTTTGGATTTTGAACTAACTCGTTATGACTGCCTTGTTCTATAATTTCTCCATTATTTAATACAATGATTTTGTCTACATTTACAATAGTTGATAACCTGTGAGCAATAAATATTGATGTTTTTTCTTTCGAAATTTTGTCAATCGATTTTTGAATCAATTCTTCTGTTTTTGTATCTATGTTTGCTGTTGCTTCATCTAATATAAATATTGATGGGTTATGTGCAAATATTCTTGCAAATGCTAATAGTTGTTTTTGTCCTGCTGAGAAAGAAGTTCCTCTTTCATGCGCAATTTCTTCAATTCCATTTGGTAGTGAGTTAACAAATTCTTCTGCTGATGATAATCTAAGTGTTTCCATGATTGTTTCATCTGTTAAGTTTTCATTTAACTCTATGTTTTCTTTAATTGTTTTTGCAAATATAAATGGATCTTGTAATATTACTCCTATTTTCTTTCTTAGAGAACGTAAGTTAATTTGCTTAATATTTATTCCGTCTAATAGTATTTCTCCTTTTTGTATTTCATAAAAACGATTTATTAGATTGATTATTGTTGTTTTTCCTGAACCTGTTCTTCCAACTAATGCTATACTTTTTCCTGGTTCAATTGTAAAACTAACATCTTTTAAAATCCAATTTTCTCCTTCATATGCAAACCACACATTTTTAAATTCAATTTTTCCTTGTATTTCTTCTAATTCTATTCCTTCTTCAAAATTTTCTAAATATTCTTTATGATCTAATATATCGTATATTTTATTAATTGAAACCATTGCTTCTTGAATTGTTTCAAAATTTTCTACGATTCGATTTATCGGTTCAAAAATTTGTTTTAAATATGTTATAAATATGTAAATAACACCAACATTTAAATTAATTCCAAATAAATGATTAACACTTGCCCATATAATAATAGATACACCTAAGTTTTCAAAAATGAGCATCATTGCAACTAATAATCCTTCTGTAAATGCTGTTGGAATTCTTGATTTTAAATATCTTGTACATAATTTTTCACATTCTTTTTCTTTTTCATATTGTCTATTAAAAATTTTTATTAATTTTACACCATAAATTGATTCTGCTAAAAATATGTTTACTTTCGTTTTGACTTTCTTTGAATATTCTCTTACATTATTACTAATTTTTGTAATAATAGTTGATGTAATTGCAACAATAGGAATTATCAAAAAGCATACTAATGCTAACTTGTAATCAAGTGATACCATCATAACTGCTAATGCAATTATCATTACAATATCTTTTATAAAAGTTGTAATAACATCTTTAAAAAATGTGGTAATATCTTCTACGTCGCTTGTAATTCTAACAAATAAAGTTCCTGATGGTGTTCTATCATGAAATGGAATATTAGCATACTGAACATATTTATATAATTTGTTTCTAATTGAATAAATAACATTTTCTCCCATCATACTTGTTGCTGTACTAACTATAAAATCTAAAATATTTCCAACTAAAACAATTGCAATATAAATACTACCAATTATTCCAATTGTCATAACTCCTTTTTGCCATATACCTTCACTTAGGAAATTGTCAATTACTACTTTTATTAAGTATGGTTTTATTACTTCACCAACGTTAATAATAATTGCTAAAATCGATATTATTATGATTGCTTTTTTTTGTGGTTTTAACATTTTATAAATTCTCTGTACTGTTTGACTCTTCATTAGTTTTTCCTTTCTATTTTATCTTTTATGCTAAAAAGCTAGGTTCTGCTTTTGTTGATTGCTGATTATAAAATTCACTATAAATTCCATTATTTTTTATTAATTCTTCATGAGTTCCCTTTTCTACGATATTTCCATTATCTAACACAATAATTTTATCACTATATTTTACATCTGATACTTTATTTGAAATTATTATACATGTCTTTTTATCAGATAAATCTTGAATATTTTCAATTAATTTTTCTGATGTTCTATTATCTAATGCTGAGAATGTATCATCAAAAATTAAAATGCTACTTTCTTTTAAGAATGCTCTTGAAATAGCTACTCTTTGCTTTTGTCCTCCTGATAAATCTCCTCCTCTTTCTCCTATTACAGTATTAATTCCTTCTGGCATTTTTTGAATATCTTCATAAACAACTGCTTTTTTAGTACTCTCTTTTATTTCATCTTCTTTATAATCGTCTTTAAATAAACTAATATTATCTTTTAGACTAGAAGAAAATAAAAAATTATCTTGCGTAATATAACAAATATTATTTCTTAATACATCAATTGGTATTTCATTAATGTCTTTTCCGTCAATTAGTATTTTTCCATTTGGAATACTATATAATCTTGTTAATAAATTCATTAATGTAGTTTTTCCACTTCCTATTGTTCCTATAATTCCTAGTGTTTCTCCTTTATTTAATTCAATATTAATGTTTTCTAATGCTTTATCAATTACACCTGGATAATTAAAATTTAAATTTTGTACAGTGATATTTCCTTCTAATTTTTCCTTATTAATATTACTTTTAGTATTAATTTTTTCTATCTCTAATTCATAAATTTTATCTAACCTTTTATATGCTATTTGTGCTCTTTTAAATCTTGAAATTAATCCTGGAATCCAATTAACTGGATTTACAAATAATCCAATATATCCATTAAATGTAACTAATTCTCCTACTGTTATTACTCCATCAATTACAAGTTTAGATCCATATAATAGAGATATTGAATAACAAATACCAAAACAAATATTTAAGCACATTGTTAATAAGTTAGAATATACATCTACTGTGTTATTACTTTGACGTACTTTTCTATTTTTTCTAATAAATTCTTTTAATTGTTCTCCTTCACAAGAGTAAGCTTTGGTAGTTCTAATACTATCTGTACTTTCTTGAATATATTCTGACATTTCCGTAAATCTCTCTTGTGATTTTTTAAAGCTAATTTCAACATATTTTTTAATTTTTATAACTAAATAACATCCTATTAAAATTGGTCCCATAACAGCTATTGTTAAAGATAAATTTACGCCTTGTATCATTTGATAAACTGCAATAACAAAAGTAAATACAATTCTTACTCCATGTGATAAAATTCTATAAACTATATTTCTTATTTCCATAATATCTTTTACAAAGTAAGACATTATTTCTCCATTTTTAATATTTTGTATATCTTTTAATTTTAATTTTAAAAATCTTTCAAATAAGTTTGTCTTTAGGTCTCTTTCAACTGCTCTATTTATATATATTTCAAAATATTTCCATATAATTCTTATTATCAACAAAACAATACATATTCCAATTAAGTAATATGTATTATTTAGAATTTCTTGTTTATTTTCGTTTAGGTTATATAACATATCCACAATATTTCCAACAATTTTAGCTGGATATGTTAATAAATATATATTGATTCCTATAAATATAATTTGTAACAATATTTTCCATTTATATTTCTTCAGTGAATCTATAATAGCTTTTTTCATAACATCCTCTTTTCTTGTGTACTTTGATTATTTTATTTTTCTTGTGCCTTATCTGCTAAATTATATAATGTATCCATATTGAACCCTATACTTTGATTATTAGAAAATTGATTTTGTTGCATTTTCCTCTGAAGATTCATTAATTCTATTTCATCTTTAAATCCCATTTCATCAAATTCAAATTTCATCTTAAATTCCTCCTTTTTTTATTGTGGGGTTGCCAGGGTTGCCAATGGTTCCGGGTTTAAATGGCAACTAGTTAGTTGCCATTTAAACCCGGAACCATTGGCAACCCTGGCAACCTGCAACCTTTAGCAACCTTTAGCTAATCTTTCTGTTTCTTTTGCAATCATTAATTCTTCGTTTGTTGGTATTACATATATTTTTACTTTTGAGTTTGGTTTAGAAATTAATTTTTCTTCTCCTCTCATATTGTTAAGTTCTTCGTCAATTTTTACTCCCATAAATGTTAATTGTTCACAAATTCCTTTTCTAATATTAATTTGGTTTTCTCCTACTCCTCCTGTGAATACAATATAATCTATTCCATTCATTGCCACTGCATATTTTGCTATATAACTTGCTATTGAATATTTGAATATGTCCATTGCAAGTTTTGCTCTTTCTTTGTCTTCATATGATGCTGTTTCGATTACTCTAAAGTCTGGTGCTAATCCTGATATACCTTGAACTCCAGATTTTTTGTTTAAAATGTTTTCTACTTCTCCTGCTGATAAATTTTCTTTTTTCATTAAAAATGTTACAACAGATGGATCTAAATCTCCACTTCTTGTTACCATAGGAATTCCGGCTAATGGAGTAAGTCCCATACTTGTATCTACTGATTTTCCTGCTTCTACAGCGCATATGCTAGATCCTTGTCCTAAATGACATGTTACTATTTTTAAATCTTCAATATCTTTATTTTCTATTTCAGCTAATCTATTTGAAACATACATATGAGATGTTCCGTGGAATCCGTATTTTCTTATTCCATATTTTTCATAATATTCGTATGGAATTGGGTAAATATATCTTTCTTTTGGCATTGTTTGATGAAAAGCTGTATCAAATACTCCAACCATTGGTTTTCCTGGCATTACTTTTTTGCAAGCTTCAATTCCCATTATTCCAGCTGGATTATGAAGTGGAGCTAAATCTGTACATTCTTTCAAAATTTCAATAACATTATCATCTATTATTACAGATTCACTTATTTTTTCTCCACCATGAACTAATCTATGTCCAATTGCATTTATTTCATCTAAAGAATCAATAACTTTATATTCTGGATTTGTTAACTGTTTTAGTGTAAAATCTATTGCTTCTGTATGATTATATGCTGTATGTTTTATTTCTATTTTTTGTCCATTTACTTTATGTGTAATAAAAGCTTCATCTTCTCCTATTCTTTCATATTTTCCTGATGCTAAAACTTGCTCTGTTTCCATATTGATTAATTGATATTTTAATGATGAACTCCCGCAGTTTAATACTAATATTTTCATTTTATCATTTCCTTTCTTTTATTTTTTATAATCTTTCTTTATTTTTTAATTGATGAAAATCATTATATTTTATTAACTTTCTTGAGCTTGAACAGCAGTAATAGCAACAACTCCTGCAATATCTTTACTATTACATCCTCTTGATAAGTCATTAACTGGTCTTGCAATTCCTTGGCATAAAGGTCCATATGCTTCTGCTTTTGCTAACCTTTGAACTAATTTATATCCAATATTACCAGTATTTAAGTCTGGAAATACTAATATATTTGCTTTTCCTTTTAATGGGCTTCCGTTTTGCTTTCATTTCTGCAATTTCAGGAATAATTGCACTATCTAATTGTAATTCTCCATCTACTAATAATTTTGGTTCTTTTTCTTTTACCTTTTGTGTTGCATCAATGACTTTTTGTGTTAATTCTGACTTTGCACTTCCATATGTTGAATATGAAAGCATTGCAACTTTTGGCTCTTTTTGTACTAATTGCTCAAAACTTTTGCTTGAAGAAATTGCAATTTCTGATAAAGCTTCACTGTCTGGATTTTCATTTAATCCACTATCAGCAAATAGAAATGTTCCATTTTCTCCATATTCGCAATTTGGTACTACCATAATAAAGAATGCTGAAACTAGCTTTGTTCCTGGTGCTGTTTTTAATATTTGTAATGCTGGTCTTAGTGTATCTGATGTTGAATGTGCTGCCCCTGATACTAATCCATCTGCTTTACTATTTTCATCTTTTACCATTAGCATTCCATAATATACTGGATCTTTTACTAATTCTTTTGCTTGTTCTATTGTCATTCCTTTTTGTTTTCTTAATTCATATAATAAATTTACATATTCATCATATTTTTCAGAATTTGTTGGTTCAGCTATCTCTGCTCCTTCAATATTTATGTTATTTTCTTTTGCTTTTTGTTCTATTTTTTCTTTGTTTCCTACTAATATAATATTTGCATATCCTTCTTTTAAAACTTGCTGAGTTGCTTGTAATATTCTTATATCTTCCGCTTCTGGCAATACAATTGTTTTTATATCTTTTTTTGCTCTTTGTTTTATTTCATCTATAAATGACATTTTTTCCTCCTTATTTCTCAACTATATTATATAAATAAATTTTAAAAAGTACAATAGTTTTTGAAATAAAAAAATAAAACACATTAAATATAAATTTATATAAAAAATATATAATATGTTTTATTTGTAATTAATAATTTAATTTATTGTTAATAAATATTTTTTTGCTATTTCATACATTACCTGTGCTCCTATTAAAATTGATTTTTCACTTACAATATAATTTTCATTGTGTTGTGGTGCTAGATTTTCCCCTCTATTTCCTATAAATATAAATGCTCCTGGTTTTTCTTGTAAAAAATAAGAAAAATCTTCTGAACACATTGTTCTGTAATTAGTTACTATGTTTTCTTCTCCTACTATGCTTTTTGAAATATCAATTATCTCTTCTACTTCTTTTTTAGAATTAACAACAGCTGGATATCCAATCATATGGTCTATTTTCACATTTCCTCCCATGCTTTTAGCTATATCTCTTGATATTTCTTCTATTCGATTAATGATATTTTTTCTTAATTCATTATTATATGTTCTGCATATTCCTTTTAAAGTTACTTCATCTGGAATTACATTATTAGTATTTCCACCGTTAATTGCTGTAATTCCAACTACTGCTGTTTCATTTGGATTTATATTTCTTCCTATTATCCCTTGCAGTGCAATTGTAATTTCACTTGCAATATAAATTGGGTCAACACATTTTTCAGGTATTGCGGCATGACCCCCTTTACCTATAACAGTTATATTAAAAGGATCTGTTGATGCCATTACTGCACCTTCTTTTATTCCAATCTTTCCTTCGTCTATTTCACTCCATACATGTAACCCGAAAACTTTATCTACTACAGGGTTTTCTAAAACACCTTCTTCTATCATTGCTTTTGCTCCACCATTTGCTTCTTCGGCTGGCTGAAATAATAACTTAACACTTCCTTTTATTTTATCTTTATTTTCTATTAGTAATTTTGCAAGTGCTAATAATATTGTCATATGTGCATCATGTCCACAAGTATGTTTTGTTCTACGATTTTCATCCATTACTACTGCATCCATATCTGCTCTAAATAATATACATTCTCCATTTTGATTCCCTTGTAGTTCGGCTACTATTCCAGTTTTTGCAATATTAGTTTTAATATCTTTATATCCCATTTCTTTTAATCTTTTTATAATATATTCTGAAGTTTTTATTTCCTTAAATCCTTTTTCTGGATTATTCCAAAAATATTCTTTATCTTTTCTCATTTGAGGTAACAAATTGTTTATACATTCATCTATATTCATTAATTTCCTCCTATGTTACTTGTTTTAGCCTTTGTACTGCTTATTTTATATCTTTTTAAATTTTATTATCAATCCCCCTAGCATATGCCAGAGGGATTTTCTAGATATAGTCTAATTTTGATTATGGTCTTAATGCCTCTTCCAGTTCTACTTTTCCACCATATTTTACAATAATTGGTGTATTGATTGCTAAATCTACATCAAAATTAGTCTTTTTTGATCTTGTTCCAGGTACAACAACTGCTTGGCTTGGAATTATTATCTGTCCCTTTTCATTCGGAGTAATGACACTATCTTTGCAAAGGTCATAAATAGGGGTACTCCCTGTTATTGTAACTCCTGCTGAAATAATGGCATTACTCTCTATTATGGTACCTTCTGTAATTGTTGAGCCAGCTCCTATAAAAGCACCATCTTCGATAATTACTGGATATGCTCCAATAGGTTCTAATACTCCACCAATAATTACTCCTGAACCAATATGCACATTTTTTCCAATCTGTGCACAGCTACCAACCAAGGCTAATGAATCAACCATTGAGCCTTCATCGATATATGCACCAATATTGGTATAACACGGTGGCATAAACGTAACTCCTGTTCCGATGTATACACCGTCTCTGATAGAAGTTGTAGGTGATACAGTTCTGACTTTTTCAGCAAGGCTGACTTTTCGCTCTCCCATTGTGTCTTTGTCGATATATCCGCCTTCAAACTGAATTATCTCGCCATACTTAAATCCAAGTAAAATAAATGATTTTACCCATTTATTTACCCGCCATTTACCATCTTCATTTTTTTGTGCTACTCTTACTGTTCCATTGTTGAGGTCTTTTTTGAATTCTCCCCATAACGGCAAAAATTCTCCTCTTGTTGCTGTTTTTCTCTCTAAAAACTCTTCATATCTGTTCATAGTCATTACCTCCTTACGTTAAAGGGTTTTCAAGTGCCTGTTACAAAATATTGAGCTATACCTACTAGTCTAATCTCCTATTTGCTTATTTAAGCATAAGTATAATATTTTGTAAGTTTTTCATATATTATCATAATTACATTTTCATGTCAATTTTTATGTTACTCTTTTGTTTTCTTTTTTATTACAATTTATTAATTGTAATATTACATTTTATTAATTGTAATATTACATTTTAATTATGAAATTATATTTTTTATATCATCATCATTTTTTAATTCTTCTGAAATAAAATGATAAGCTTGCTTGTTTTGTTTTACTGCAATTTCAGCTAATTCTTTGTCATTTTGCAAACGTGAACTTGCATATTTTATTATAATTCCTTTGTTTTCAATTGCTGTTTTTACTACTTCTCTATCATCTCTTAATTTTTCACTTGCATAATATAATGCTTGTCCATATTCCTTGCAACTAGTAAGAATCAATTCTCTATCTGCTTTTAGTTTTTCTGATGCATAACAAATAGTCCATGGTGAAGATTTTATACCTAACATAATAATTTCCTTTTTATTTTTTAATCTATTACTTACAAATTCAAGAGCCTCTCCATCTTGTTTTAAAGCTTCTATTACAACTTCTTCATCATCTTGTAAAGTTGAAGAAGCATATTCCAAATATTTTCCATTTTCTTTTACTGCTTTTAAAATAATTTCTTTATTATCTTTATTGTCTATTACATCTTGTATCTCCATTTATTTCTCCATCTCCAACATATTATTATATATAACAATCTTCTACTTTTCTACCAGTGTTGCTATACATGCTTTTATTTTTATTCCCTGTTCTGTAAACATTTTTTCATGTTCTGTTTCTATATTTTTTTCAAAAATTGGTTTTTCATGTAAATCATACGTTTTTGAAATTATTTTGAAACCAGCTTCTTCAAAATAATTTAAACTTGATTCAAATAACCCATCATCATCTGTTTTAAAATAAATTTCACTATTTGATTTTAAAAATTCTTTGTATTTTTCTAATTGTCTAGTATGAGTTAATCTTTTCTTTCTATGTTTTCCTTTTGGCCAAGGATTGCAAAAATTGATATAAATCCTTTCAATTTCATCAATTTTATCTAATATTAAATTAATTCTTTCAATATCAAATCTTGTAATAATTACATTGTTTGGTTCTAGATTTTTTTCTTGATATTTATTTTCTATATTCCTTTTTGCTAATCCAAGCATTGCGTCAACTAAATCAATTGCAATATAATTAATTTTTTGGTTTTCTACTGCTAATTGAGATATAAATTGGCCTTTCCCACATCCAAGTTCTAAATGAATAGGATTTTCTTTTAGTACAAAATGTTCTTTCCATTTTCCTTTCCATTCTTCTGGATTATCTTCATAAAATGAACTTGACTCCAATTCAGGTCTTGCCCATTTTTTATATCTAATTCTCATTATCTCCTCCATTATCTTGCATATTTTCTACTGTTTCTTCATAAATTTGGTCTATTCTATCATCATCATTATATTGTTGTTCTATTATATGTTGCTGTTTTCTTTGACTTACTATTTTTGATTGATTTCTCATAAAAAGGCCTCCTAATACCATTAATATTAATAGACATGAACCTAACACATAAATTGTAATAGAACCTCTTTCATCTTTTTTCATTTGCTTCTCCTTTTCTCTTTTTTTCTTATTATATCTATTAATAGATATAAAATCAAGATAATTTTTTTATTATATCAAAAGGGACGTGTCTTTTGATACTTGACTTCATTTTTGTATTTGATATAATTTCATAAAATTAAATTATTAAAAAGGGAATTTAAAATGATACTAAATTATATTGTAAAACAAAGTGATTTTTATAATACAATTAATGATATTTTAATCAAAAATTTTGAATTTTCAAATAGACTAAGAACAAAATTAATCAAAAATCACAAGATTTTTTGTAATAATCAATTAGCTGATACTCGTAATTCTATAAAAGCTGGAGATGTTATAACTATTGATTTATCTGAAGAAGAAGATAATTCTAATATTATTTCAACTGATATGAATTTGAATATTTTATATGAAGATGAATGGTTTTTAGTTTTAAATAAACCTCCTTTTATACCAATCCATCCTTCTAGTCTGCATTATACAGATTCTTTATCAAATGGTGTTAAATTCTATTTTAATCAGATTGGATTAAAGAAAAAAATAAGACCTGTAAATCGATTAGATTTAAATACCTCTGGTATCGTTATTTTTGCAAAGTGTGAATATATTCAAGAACAATTTGCAAAACAAATGCTTGAAGGCGTATTTCAAAAAGAATATTTATGTATTGCTACAGGAATTCTTAATAGTAAATCTAATACTATTGAACTTCCTATTGCTAGGAAGTCAAATAGTATAATTGAAAGATGTGTTAGCAAACAAGGAAAACCATGCATTACTCACTATCAAGTTTTAAAAGAGTTTGATGAATATTCTCTTGTAACATGCCAATTAAAAACTGGAAGAACTCATCAAATTAGAGTTCACTTTTCTGCTATTGGTCATCCTCTTTTAGGTGATTCTCTTTATGGTAAAAAATCTGATTTAATTGATAGACAAGCATTACATAGTTATAAAATTCAATTAGTTCATCCTATTTCTAAACAAAAAATGATTTTTGAGTGTGATTTGCCAAATGATATGAAGAATTTGATTTACTAAATTATGTTATAAAGACTAGTAGTTTATTATTTAGCAATTATGAAATGGCTCGTGGGGACCGTCCAAAAAATTTTCAAAAGTTTGAAAAAACTTTTGTTAAAACTTTTAGGATGGGGAGAATGTAATAATTGCTAAATAATAAACTACTAGTCTTTTTAATATTAACTATTTAAAACTTAGATATTTGCATTAATAAAATCCATTACTTCAGTTTTATCTCTCATTCCAACAATGCGTTGTACTGCTTCTCCGTCTTTCATTAGTACAAGTGTTGGAATACTAGAAATTCCATATTGTCCTGCCAAATCACTTGCTTCATCTACATTTATTTTTACTACTTTTACAGTGTCTGATATTTCTTCTGCCACGTTTTCTACAATTGGAGACATTGCTTTACATGGTCCACACCAATCTGCATAAAAATCAATCAATACTGGTTTGTCCGAATTTAAAACTTGTTTGTCAAATTCTTCACTTGATATTTTTAAAACTTCCATTTTTTCCCTCCTATTAATATTTTGTTAGTCTTTATTAATATAAATAAAACAATTATTTTTAGACATCTTCATTTATATTAATTTTTTATATTTAATCTTAATTTTAATAACATTTTTTATAATTTTGTATTTTAATTATTATTTGTTTGTTTAAATTTAATTGCTTCTAAACCAGCTATCATTCCTTCATATACTGCTTTTGAAATTTGAAATAAACCTCCTGTACAATCTCCACAAGCATATAAACCTTTGATATTAGTTTCCATTTTTTCATTTACTACAATTGCATTTTCTTTAATAATTGCACCTAGTTTTCTAGCAAATTCAATACTTCCTGCAACTCCTTGTGCAATAAAAATACCGTCTATTTCTATTTTGCTCTTATCTTCAAATTCTATACTTCTTACTTTTTCATCTCCTTGAATCTCTTTAATAAGTTTTGTGTCAATAGAAACATTTTCTGCTCGTATTTCTGGTGGTTTTTCTGCATTTGTTAAAATCGTTATATGATTTACAATTGGTATTAAATCATTAGCTTCTGCTATAGCATATGGTCCACTTCCTATTATGCATACATTTTTATTCTTATAGAAAAAGCCATCACATACTGCGCAGTAACTAATACCTTTTCCTTCAAAAGTATCTATTCCTTTTATTTTAGGCTTATTTTTCTTATTTCCTGTTGCTAAAATTACAACTTTAGATTGATAACTATTTTCAGAAGAAGCCACTAAAAATTCTTCATCTATTTTTTCTATTTTTATTACTTCTTCCTTTCTTACATCTGCACCAATGTTTTTAGCTTGTCCAATTCCTCTCAAATATAATTCTTTTCCATCTACCTTTTTATCAAATCCATAATAATTTTCAATTTCATTAGTTTTTTCTAAAGCAGACAAATCGCTATATAATACTAATGTTTTAAGATTCGCTCTTGTTGTATATAAACTTGCCGATATTCCTGCCGGTCCTGCACCTATTATAATAACATCATACATATAAAACCCTTTCTTAATTTATTATTTGATTTTGTTTATCAATTATACCTAAAATCACAAATTGTATATTTATATACCTTATATCTTCATATGCCTTATAATATTTTCAGCTTTTTTCTCCATTTGTGAGAATTATATCATTAAAAAAAATAGAATTCAATAGTGACCAAGGGGACACATGCCTTGGTCACTTTTAATAATAATGGTATCTATTATTATTTATATTTCCATAAATTCCTGTTGTTGAAATAGTAATAAATTTGATAGAATATATGTCGCAATAAACAAGACTATCATTTTCAAAAGATCGTAGTAATATGTAACTTGCTCCTACATCTTCTAAAATTCCTATTCTGTCTACTAAATTATTAGTACCAATCAAAAACTCTACTCTCATTAGTTTTCCAATTTGTTCTCTTAAAAATGCTGGTGTGTAAATAGGATTTGTTAATATCTCTGGCATACTACTTTGTGGTTGCTCTCCTTGTCTTGTTTCTCTTTTGTAAGACTCATTATTTTCATCTGATATTGCCATTTTTTATCCTCCTTTTAAGTTTGTGAATAAGTTTGAGTTGGCCTATAAAAACAATGATTTCCAAATCTTGTATGAAATGTTCCTGATCCATTACTTGGGAATGTACTACTACATGTAGGTTTAAACGGATTTAAATACCATAAGCAATTTCCTATTTCATTTAATTTGTTTCCCGATAAAGCCCAATCCGCTATGTAATAATGAATTTCAGTTGGTGTCATATTATAGATATTTTGTGGATTATATCTATTTCGTAATGTTTCAGTTGCACAATCAAATTGTCCTGGTTGATAGATAATATTTCTTATATTCCCTCCTTGAGATACTCTCGCATATTCTCCATTTGATACATTTACTCTATTTGTAATTACTGTTGCAACAGCTTTCATTCCGTTGTCCCCTTCTCCTTCTGCTTCACATTGCACGATTCTTGCAATTAATTCTCTATCTGAATAGGCCATAGAAACCTCCATCCGAGCAATTTATATTACTCTAATTGATTGTATTAATAGTGTAAAAAATTACTTTTTGCAACTATCACTTCTAATATTTCATTATATGATTTATATAATAAATTGTTTCTTTCTTTTTTTCATTTATTATGCTATAATTTTCTTGGTGATAATATTGAAGATTCTATTTAAAAATACAACAAAATATGATGAAAATATATATGAAAAATTTTTACAATTTCATTATAATAAATTTAATCTTACATATACTTTTTATACTGCTATTGTGTCAATAGCTTTATTTTATTGTATTGCAATGCAAGTAATTAATCATAATTTTACTTTCGCTATTATTTTTTGTATTGCATTAAGTATTTTTTTCTTGTGGAGATTTTTACATCCTGTTAAAGAAGTCTCTGAATATTACCAATCTGATAGTATTCAATCTCAAAAAGAATTTGTTTTTCTTTTTTCAGATAAACAGTTTAAAGTTCGCAATCAGATGACTTTTCAAGTTATTAAGTATTTTAACTTATATCGTATTTTTGAAACAGAAGATTTTTTTTATTTATATATAGATAAACACCATTCTTATTTAGTTTCAAAGTCTGGTTTTACGAAGGGGTCTTCTTCTGATTTTTCTGATTTTATAAAAAAGAAATATTGGTGGAAATATAAGAAAATTACTTGAAAAATTCTATTAAAGGATGTAGCTATCAAGGCTATATCCTTTTTCTTATATAAAAATTCCCAACAATACAAAATCAATATTATATCGAACAAATATTTGACATTCTGTTTTTATTATGATACAATGGTACAAATGTTTGGAGTGATACTATGGAAATATATGAAAAATTAAAAATACTAGCTGACTCTGCAAAATATGATGCTTCTTGTAGTTCTAGTGGAAGTAATAGAAAAAATATAAATAATGGAATAGGAAACGGAGATGTATCTGGAATTTGTCATAGTTGGGGTGCAGATGGAAGATGTATCTCACTATTAAAAATTTTACTAAGCAATGCTTGTATATATGACTGTAAATATTGCATTAACAGATGCACAAACTCTGTAAAACGTGCTACTTTTACACCAAGAGAAATTGCAGATTTAACAATTAACTTTTATAAAAGGAACTATATTGAAGGTCTATTCTTAAGTTCTGCTGTTATTAAATCGCCTGATTACACAATGGAAATGTTAATTCAAAGTGTTTCTATTCTGAGAAATGAATACAACTTTAATGGATATATTCATTGCAAAACTATTCCTGGTTGTAGCAAAGAATTAATTAATCAATTAGGAAATTTAGTTGATAGACTTAGCATTAATATTGAGCTACCTTCTAATGATAGTTTAAAATTATTGGCACCACAAAAACAAAAAACTGGAATATTAGAACCTATGAGTTATGTTTCAAATCATATAAAACAAAATAAAATAGATACTAATAGATTTAAAAATAATTTTGTTCCAGCAGGCCAAACAACTCAACTTATTGTAGGTGCTACTCCTGAAAGTGATTTGAAAATTTTAAAGCTCTCTGAAGGTCTTTATAACAAATTAAGTTTAAAAAGAGTATATTATTCTGCATATGTAAGTGTAAATAATGATAAAAATTTGCCAACACTTGAAGCCCCTCCTCTACTTCGAGAAAACAGATTATACCAAGCAGATTGGCTTCTTCGATTTTATGGATTCAAAGCTGATGAATTATTAAATGAAGCCCATCCTAATTTTAATCATATTTTAGACCCTAAATGCGATTGGGCATTAAGAAATCTTGATAAATTTCCAATTGAAATTAACACTGCTGACTATTTCACATTATTAAGAATACCTGGAATTGGAGTTATCTCTGCTAAAAAAATTATCAAAGCAAGACGAGAATTTTTACTAGACTTTGAAGCTTTAAAAAAATTAGGTGTTGTATTAAAAAGAGCAAAATATTTTATAACTTGTAAAGGAAAATACTTTAATAAAGTTTATAACTTTAATCAAAACTTTATAGAAACAAACCTTATTTATCAAGAAAGAAGTTATTTACCAACCCCTGAATTCAAACAACTATCACTATTTGAACAATTAAATCCTACAAAGGAGGATAAAATAAAATGTCTAACTGGAAGCTTATAAATAAAACCTTTTTATATGATGGAACTTTTGATGGGCTTTTAACAATTGTATTTGACTGCTATTGTAAGAAAACACTTCCACAAAAAATATATGCAGAATCTAACTATACAAATAACTTTTTAGATGACATTTTTATAATTAAAACAGATTATGATAAATCAGAAAGAATATTTAATGGAATTGAAAAAAATATTTGTGCTAAAGCATTATATAATAGCTATTATGCTTTTCTTTCTGATGATAACGAAAAAGAAATAAACATATTAAAATATATATGTACTGGATTTGACCAAGGCCCAAAAATAAACAATATGCTTACAATTTCTTATGTATATAAGGTAATTAATATGCGTAAACAAACTCTTAGTGAATGTCATAAATTTAAGGGGTTACTTCGTTTTCAAGAAATACAAAATAATTTATACTATGCCTCAATACATCCTGACCATAATATTATTGAACCTTTAGGACATCATTTTATAAAAAGACTTCCTATGCAAAACTTTATTATTCATGATAAAACAAGAAATCTATGTTTTCTTTATAATAAAAACGAATATAAAATAATTGATGGTATTAATATAAAAATTCCTGATATTTCTGAAAATGAACAAAAATATCAGGAATTATGGAAAATGTTTTTCAAAACAATTGCAATAAAAGAACGAACAAATCCGAGATGTCAAATGCAATTTATGCCAAAAAAATATTGGAAAGATTTGATAGAAAATCCCTAACTAAATATGACCAAAGAGACGTGACCAAAGGGACGCGCCCCTTGGTCACATTACATTAAAAACTATCTTTTCAATATTTGTAAATGTTGCATCTTCGTTGTTTAGAACTATATCAAAATTTTCTTTGTAAAACTCTAAATTTCTATCATCTTGTAAAAATCCAATTGTTACTACATTTTGCAACTTATCTTTTGCCACCATATTTTTATCTTCAATCAAATCTCCTACTAATATTCCATATTCTTTCTGTTTTATTTTCTCTTGAAATTCTTTAGACAAATGTCCTCTGATTTTCTTATTTCCAGTATGTATAACATTATCATTAAATTTCTTCATATTTCCATCTTTATCAAATTTAATAAAATTGCCAATAATATACATATTTTCAAAATAACAATCATTCATTTTTAGAAAATGTTCAATCACATTCCCTATTCCTGCTGATAAAATAATAAGTGGTATTTGATTTTGGTTAGCTTTTTTTAAGAATTCTCTAGCTCCTTTCCTAAAAATCAATTTACTATCTTTGATGGATTTCTCTAACTTTTCTTTTGTTAAATGATGTTCATAATATAAATTTATACATTTATTATACCATTCTTCCATATAAACTTCTTTTTCTTCGCTTGTAATTGTATAATCTATCTCTATAGGTCTGTAATATTTATATAGTTCATTCTGTCTATCTTTAAATTCTTTATCTAATTCTTTTCCACTAGCGTCCCAAGAATCTAAGCTTTCAAAACTTGTAATTGTTCTATCAAAATCTAAAACAATAAAAATATTATCTTTATTTATTTTTAATTTTTCTAATTTATTTGTATTAATATATTCCATTTTTTTACCTCTTTTGAATTGTACTATATCTTTTTTTAAATTGCAAATTTATAAAGTCATTACCTAAAAATTAATTAGTTTAAATTCTATTTTTAAAGTGAAATTATATGGATGGTTCGAAAATCCTATCAAAAGTCTGTAATAATTTTATTAGACTTTTTAAAACGAAAATAACGAAAAAATATAAAAATATTTAATCAAATATTGAACTTAAAACTTTAAATATGATATATTGTGGGTAATAATACAACTAAAATTTTCAATTTTAAATTATTGTAACTTTTGATATTTTACTGCATATTTTTAATATAGAACAATTATAATCATAATTCTAAAAATAAGTTACTATAACATATTTATAATTGATAATAGGTTTATAGGTACATCCAATTTAAAAAACCTAAATTTATTTACAAGGACTGGTATAAAGATGAATAAAAATTATAAAGTAGCAATTGTAGGAGCCACTGGCCTAGTTGGCAGAACTGTTTTAAAGGTATTAGAAGAAAGAAATCTTTCTCATCTAAGCTATACTCTTTTTTGTTCTAAAAAATCAGCAGGAACAAAAATAAATTTTTTTGATACAACTTATATTACTTGTGAATTAAATGAAAATTCTTTTGATGAAGGTTTCAATTTTGCAATTTTCTGTGCAGGAGGTTCAACTTCAGAAAAATATGCACCAATTGCGGCATCTAAAGGATGTATAGTGGTTGACAACAGTAGTATATTTAGAATGGATCCTGAAGTACCTTTAGTTGTTCCTGAAGTAAATCCTGAAGATATTTCTAAAAATAAAGGTATTATTGCAAATCCAAATTGCTCAACAATTCAAGCTGTCTTACCTCTAAAAGCAATAGATGACAAATATAATATCAAAAGAGTTGTTTATTCTACCTATCAAGCAGTATCTGGAGCTGGTCGTTTTGGAATTGAAGATTTAGAAAATAAATCTGTTGGAAATAATTTAAAAAAATTCCCTCATCCTATTTATAACAATTGTATTCCTCATATTGACATATTTATGCCTGATGGATATACTAAAGAAGAACACAAAATGATAAATGAAACAAGAAAAATTTTAAACAAGCCTAATTTACCTATAACAGCTACCACTGTAAGAGTACCAGTTGTAAATTGTCATGGTGAATCAATTAATATTGAATTAGAAAAAGACTTTGATATTTATGATATTAAAATTTTACTTCAAAATTTTCCTGGTATTATTGTTGTAGATGATCCAGATAAAAATTACTATCCTTTAGCCAGTCAAGCTGATGGAAATGATGAAGTATTTGTTGGAAGAATTAGAAGAGATTTTAGTGTAAAATATGGTATAAATTTATGGGTAGTTGCTGATAATTTAAGAAAAGGCGCTGCAACAAATGCTGTACAGATTTTAGAAAAATTAATAGAAAATTAGGTTTTTGACGATTATTTTATTAATCGCCAAAGTAAGGAGGATTTTATGAAACAAATTTTATTTAAAGGTTGTGGTACTGCTATTGCAACTCCATTTAATGAACAAGGAGTAAATCTTACTGAATTTAAAAAACTATTGGATTTTCAAATTTCTAATCATGTAGATGCTATTATTGTTTGTGGTACTACTGGTGAATCTTCAACTATGACAAAACAAGAAAAAATCGACCTAATTACATGTGCTGTTAAGACATCTAATAAAAAAGTTCCTATTATTGTTGGAACTGGTTCAAATAATACAGCACAAGCAATTGAAAATAGTAAACTTGCAGAAAGTTTAGGAGCTGATGGATTATTAGTAGTTACTCCATATTATAACAAATGTACACAAAGTGGTTTAATTGCTCATTACAAAGCAATTGCTGAAAGTGTTTCTATTCCTATTATTTTGTACAGTGTACCTAGTAGAACAGGTGTAAATATTGAACCTAACACTTGCTTAGAACTTTCTAAAATTCCTAATATAGTAGCTATTAAAGAAGCAAGTGGAAACATTTCTCAAATTGCAAAAATCGCTAGCTTATGTGGCGATAATTTAAATATATATTCTGGTAATGATGACCAAATTGTTCCTATTTTATCACTTGGTGGAATTGGTGTTATATCTGTTCTTTCAAACGTAAAGCCTGAACTTACTCATAATATAGTTCAATCTTTCCTTGATGGTGATATAGAAACAGCTAGAAAGTTACAATTGGATTCTCTTCCTCTTATTAATTTATTATTTTCAGAGGTTAATCCAATCCCTGTAAAAGCTGCTTTAAATATACTTGGATTTGATTTTGGAAATCCTAGACTTCCTTTAACTCCACTTTCTAGTAAAAATTTAGAATTGTTAAAAGCTGCTCTATAAATTCGTATTTTATTTTTTATAAAAAGAAGCTACACACTATTGTTTCTATTTTATCACTATGTTATAATAAAATAGAATTACATATGAATAAAAGAAGGGTATTTATAGATGAAACAACAACTAAAAATACAAATAGATAATAATGAAGAATTTCAAGAAATTATTAAAGAATTAATTACAAATGAAACTGTTCAACAGATGAAAAATTATAGGCAACATTATGAAACAACTTGCTTTGAGCATTGCTATATTGCTGCATATTATTGTTATATAATTTGCAAAAAATATAATTTAGATTATAGATCAGCAACACGAGCTGCCATGCTTCATGATTTGTTTTTATATGATTGGAGAATTAAAAATAGTAGAAAAGGCTTTCATGCGTTTACTCATGGAAAACTAGCTTGTAAAAATGCTTCTGAGCTTTTCGATTTAAATGAAAAAGAAAAAGATATTATTACAAAACATATGTGGCCTGTAACTATTTCTTTTCCTAAATCAATTGAAGGTTTTATTTTAACTTTTGTAGATAAATATTGTGCTATGTCAGAGTCTTTAGAAGTTATGAAGTCAAGATTATTTATGAAAAAGGCTTTTCGTTATGTTTATTTATGTTTAAGTTTATTTATTATTAAAGTATAATAATATAAAACATTATCCTTTCCATCCTGACTTTTTCTTCGTACCACTGTTATTTCTTCTTCATCGTAAGCAACAAAAATGGCACAGGACTACTAAACCGCAAAGTTTGGTAGTCTTATTCTTTTTTATTTAAAAAGTCCCCCCAAGGTAATGCCTTGAGGGAACCGATTAGAGATAGAAACTATTATATTGTTTTGTGCTTATTTGGCAGCACCGTCACTAGCCTGAGGAGCCTTGTCATCCTTTTTGCCCATGAAAGCATCGAGCATTATATAGCTCATCAGCGGGTTGTTAGAGCCTGTCATATTATCACCCATCATGTAAGACATGAGCAGTAGCTTCATCGTATCGTCGTCTCCGCCGAGCTCGTCCTTGAAAAGCATCAGCGGAAGCAGCTGATTCATCTGACCGCCGTCATCTTCAGAGGTCATGGAAGACATGAGTAGCAGTTTCATCGTGTCGTCGTCTCCGCCGAGCTTGTCCTTGAAAAGCATCAATGGAAGCAACTGATTTATCTGACCACCAGTCTGACCGCACATTGCCGACATAATGGCAAGCTTTTCCACGTCGAAGTCATTATCAATATTGAGTAAATCGCTGAGAGCGATAACCTTCGTGTAGCAGTTGAAGCCCAGAATGTTCTTGATAGGAAGGACGCTCTTCATCTCGCCAGTTCTCGCAGAAAGCGTCTGAATCGACGTATTATAGGAAGTCACAACCTTGGTTACGAAATAGTACTCTCCGGCATCCTTGATAAGATCGCCTTCGCTGAGCTTGGTAGTGGGCAGAATGAAGATAGGAAGATTGCCAATCTGCATGTCGCCAACATCAGTAATTTCCTTCTTCTTCTTGTCATAAATCCGCCAGCTGTTGCCGTTCTTGACAGCAATACCTATTAGGGTACTTGCGATGTTATCGTCCTTATTTGGACCGAACTCCATGTTAATGTTGAAAATGTTGTTTGCCATAGTAATATCCTCCTTGCCTTTTTTGCTTTTAGTTTGAGATTCTGTTACAATTGGTTTTTGAAGCTTTGCTTCTTTCTGTTGACGCTTTGCTTCTTCCTGTTCTCGTTTTGCTTTTTCCTGTTGACGCTTTGCTTCTTCCTGTTCTCGTTTTGCTTTTTCCTGTTGACGCTTTGCTTCTTCCTGTTCTCGTTTTG
>CANQNU010000014.1 GCA_947625295.1 uncultured Clostridia bacterium
CTTAGGAACAACAAATTCATGTGTAGCAGTTATGGAAGGTGGAGAACCAGTTGTTATACCAAATGCAGAAGGTAATAGAACAACTCCATCAGTAGTTGCATTTTCTAAAAATGGAGAAAGACTAGTAGGACAAATTGCAAAACGTCAAGCAGTTACAAATCCAGACAATACTGTTATTTCAATCAAAAGAAAAATGGGAACAGCTGATAAAGTTACAATAGAAGGTGACAAATTTACACCACAAGAAATTTCAGCTATGATTTTACAAAAATTAAAAGCAGATGCAGAAAATTATTTAGGACAAAAAGTAACACAAGCAGTTATTACAGTTCCAGCATATTTTAATGATAGTCAAAGACAAGCAACAAAAGATGCTGGTAAAATAGCAGGACTAGAAGTTTTAAGAATTATAAATGAACCAACAGCAGCAGCACTTGCTTATGGTATGGATAAAGAACAAGATCAAAAAATATTAATTTATGACCTAGGTGGAGGAACATTTGATGTATCTATCCTAGATATTGGAGATGGAGTATTTGAAGTTTTATCAACAAGTGGTAATACACACTTAGGAGGAGACGACTTTGATAATGCTATTATTGATTATTTAGTAGATGAATTCAAAAAATCAAATGGAATTGATTTAAAAACAGATAAAATGGCAATGCAAAGATTAAAAGAAGCAGCAGAAAAAGCTAAAATCGAATTATCAGGAGTACAACAAACACAAATTAACTTACCATTCATAACAGCTGATAGTACAGGACCAAAACATTTAGATGTTACACTAACAAAATCTAAATTTGAAGAATTAATTCATGATTTAGTAGAAGCAACAGCAGGACCAGTTAATCAAGCATTAAAAGATGCAGGATTAACAGCAAATGATATTCATAAAGTATTATTAGTTGGTGGTTCTACAAGAGTTCCAGCAGTACAAGAAATGGTAAAAAGAATTGTTGGAAAAGAACCAGACAAAGGAATTAACCCAGACGAATGTGTTGCAATTGGTGCAGCTATCCAAGGTGGAGTATTATCAGGAGATGTAAAAGATTTAGTATTATTAGATGTAACACCATTATCATTAGGTATTGAAACATATGGTGGAGTATTTACAAAATTAATCGAAAGAAATACAACAATACCAACTAAAAAATCACAAATATTCTCAACAGCAGCAGATGGTCAAACATCAGTAGAAGTTCATGTTCTTCAAGGAGAAAGAGAAATGGCAGCATACAACAAGACATTAGGAAGATTCCAATTAACAGGAATTCCAGCAGCACCAAGAGGAGTGCCACAAATAGAAGTTACATTTGATATAGATGCAAACGGAATAGTTCACGTATCTGCAAAAGATATGGCAACAGGAAATAGTCAAAATGTATCAATTACAGCATCAACAAACCTTACAGACGAAGATATTGATAAAGCTGTAAAAGATGCTGAAGCACATGCAGAAGAAGACAGAAAGAAAAAAGAAGAAATTGAAGTTAAAAACAATGCAGAAAGTTTAATATATAATAGTGAAAAAACATTAAACGACTTAGGAGACAAAATTAGTGGAGAAGAAAAAGCAAAAGTAGAAACAGAAATCGAAAACACTAAAAAAGCTCTTGAAACAAACGACACAGAAAAAATAAAAGAAGCTACAGAAAAACTAACAAAAGTATTCTATGATATGTCAGAACAACTTTATAAAAATGCAAATCCAGCAGGAGCACAAGGAGAAGGAGTAAATCCAAATGCTGAAGCAGGAGAAGGGCCAAAAACAGATGAAAACGGAAATGTTTATGATGCAGATTATAAAGTAGAAGATGATAATAAAGAATAAAATAATAAGAAAGAGGGATTAGGGGACGTTCCTTAAAATCCCTTTTTTGAGGGATTAAGGGACAGTCCTTAATTTATTTGGAGGAATTACAAATGTCTAAAAAAGACTTAACGATATCTGAAATGAAAGAAATGCAATTAGAGCTATATGAAGCAAATAAAGAAAAATGGGGAGATATGAATCCAGAGGCTGCTAA
This sequence comes from uncultured Clostridia bacterium, assembly GCA_947625295.1. Lineage (GTDB taxonomy): Bacteria > Bacillota > Clostridia > TANB77 > CAG-508 > CAG-269. The sequence continues at coordinate 2,031 of CANQNU010000014.1, forward strand.
AAGTCATATATTATATATGATTGAAGAAATAGGAGAGTGTATATCAATTATCAAGAAAAAAGGAATAGATGCAGTTATGGAAAATCCAAAAGTAAGAGAAAGATTTCTTGAAGAAATAACAGATGTACAAAATTATTATATTGAAGTTTTAAATAGACTTAAAATAGCTCCTGAAGAATTTTCAAATGCATATATAGAAAAACATAACATAAATATGAAAAGAAATTATGAAAAAGATAATAAAGAAAAGTATAATAAAAAGACATTTTAGTAGGAGGAAGAAATGGCAAGTAAAAGAGATTATTATGAAGTTTTAGGTGTAAATAAAAGTGCAACTGATGATGAGTTAAAGAAGGCTTATCGTAAATTAGCAAAAAAATATCATCCAGATGCAAATCCAGATAATAAGCAAGAAGCAGAAAAAAAGTTTAAAGAAGTAAATGAAGCATATGAAACTTTATCTGATCCACAAAAAAGGAAAATGTATGATCAATTTGGACCAGATGGTCCACAAGGATTTGGAGGAGCAGGAGGTCCTTTTGGTGGTCAAGGTGGTTATTATTCATACAGTACATCTGGCTTTGATGGATTTAGCGATTTTGGAGATTTAGGAGATATATTCTCATCTTTTTTTGGAGGAGGATTTGGAGGAAGGTCTTCTAGAAGACAAAATGGCCCAATCAAAGGCTCAGATTTAAATGTACATATGGAGATTACATTTGAACAAGCATTTTTAGGGGTAGAAAAAGAAATAACAATAACAAGAGACGAAGAGTGTAACACTTGTCATGGAACAGGAGCAAAACCAGGAACTTCACCAGTAAAATGTACAGTATGTAATGGTACAGGTCAAGTAAGACAAGTACAAAACACTATACTTCGGTCAAATGCAAACAACAAGAACTTGTAGTAATTGTCATGGAACAGGTGAAGTAATACAAGAGCCATGTGAAACTTGCCATGGAAAAGGAAAAGTAAGAAAACAACCAAAAATAAAAGTAAAAATACCAGCAGGTATTGATGATAATCAAACAGTTGTATTAAGAGGAGAAGGCGAACCAGGAGAAAAAGGTGGACCTAAAGGAGATTTATATATTACAGTAAAAATAAAAAGACATAGCATTTATACAAGAAAAGGAAATAATGTATTATGCGAAGTTCCAATTACTATTACTCAAGCAACTTTAGGTGCAGAGCTTGAAATTCCAATGGTAGATGGAACAAAAGAAAAATATAAAATTCCTGAAGGAACACAGACAGGGACAAAGTTTACTATTAGAAATAAAGGATTTAAGTCAATAAATTCAAGTTCAGTTGGAGATTTTGTATTTACTGTTATAGTGCAAACTCCAAAAAGATTGACAAAAGAACAAAGAGAATTATTAGTTAAATTAGCAAATACGATGAATGAACAACCACCAATCAAAAAAAGAGGATTATTTGGATAAATATATATGCAAAAAATGCAATGAAGACTACTATTTAATAAGTAGTCTTATTTCTATTTATGATAAACACTTATAAAACAAACTATGGAATAATTAACAATTTTATGATATAGTATAAAAAAACGAATACGTGAAGAAAATTAGTAGCTAAAATAAACAAAAACAAATATAGAAGGGAACAATTAAAAATGAAAATTATATTAGCATCAGGTTCACCAAGAAGAAAAGAATTATTAAAATTAATAGTACCGAAATTTGATATTATAGTAAGCAATATAAATGAAACATTAAAAGAGGGATTAACGCCACAAGAACAAGCTTCTAGACTAGCTTATATAAAAGCAAAAGATGTATATGAAAAAACTAAAGGAGATAGAATAATAATTGGTTCAGATACAATTGTAACAAAAAATGGAAAAATATATGGAAAGCCAAAAAATGAAAATAACGCCAAGCAAATGATAAATGAATTAATAGAAGGTAATAAAAGTCATAGTGTAATTACAGGACTTAGTGTTATTATAGAAAAAGATGGAAAATATGAAGAGTATAAAACATTTGATGAAGTAAAAATATTTTTAAAAGATATGTCAGAAAATGAAATAGAAAAATGGATAAATACGGGAAAGGCAATGGATAAAGCAGCAGCATATGGTATACAAGAAGAATTTTGTGTATTTGTAGAAAAAATAGATGGAAACTATACAACAGTAGTAGGACTTCCATTACATAAACTTTATGATATAATTAAAGAATACATATATTAAGGAGTAATAGAATGAAAAGATATAATGAAAATGAAATAAATGAATTAGCTAATATTCTTAAAAATGATGGTGTAATTAGTGTGCCAACTGATACTGTATATGGATTATGTGCACGTGTAAATTCATTAAAAGCATATGAAAAATTAGTAGCTATTAAAAATCGTCCTTCTAATAAATCTTTTCCAGTGATGTGTTTAAATGAAAAACAAATTAAAAATATTGCTATTGTGAATGAAAATGCTGAAAAATTAATTCATGCTTTTATGCCAGGACCAATTACTTTAGTTCTTAAAAAAAGGCCTGAAGCATTTTCGTATATTAATAATGCTGGATTAAGAACTAGTAATGAATTAGCTGTGAGAATGGCACCATTAAAGGTATTAGAAGACTTAATACAAAAAACAGAAAGTCCAATTTTTTTAACTAGTGCTAATATAAGTGGAGAATCAACATGTAATAGTTTAGATGAAATTGAAAAAGTATTTCCAAATTTAGACGGTATATTAGAAGGTGATGTATTATTAGGAGAATCTAGCACAATAATATATTGTATTTCTGATGAAATAAAAATACAAAGGCAAGGTCCTATTTCAATTGAAGAAATTATGAAAGTATTAAAAAACAGCTAAATACATAAAAATATTAAATGAAAATTACAAATATGACTATCAAATTAATTAATAAAAAAGGGGAAAAAATGAAAAAGAAAATACTTAAAGTAATAATAGGTGTGCTAATTAGTATTTTAATCATATTTTTAGCCGTAATTTCCTATTTCATGATTACAAATACACAAACAAAAGAACCAGAAGATATTCTACAAAAATACAATCTTGAAGTGGAAGAATATATAGGAAGAAAAGTATTTGTTGTAACACCAAAGGAAAGAGAAAAAACATCAACAGTTATACTATATTTCCATGGAGGATCATATATGGCAGAGGCAACAGACAGACATTGGGAATTTATAGAAAAACTAATCAATGACACAGGGGCAACAGTAATATTTCCAGATTATCCATTAACACCAAAATATAATTATAAAGATGTATTTAACATGGTAACTCCATTATATAAAGAGATAGAAGATAGAATTGATGTAGCTAATCAATTAATTGTAATGGGAGATTCAGCAGGAGGAGGATTAAGTTTAGCATTATTAGAAAAAATCTCAGAGGAAAATCTACCAATGCCGAAAAAAACAATATTAATCTCGCCTTGGCTTGATGTAAGGCTAAACAATCCAGAAATTGAAAAAGTGCAAGAAAAAGACCCACAATTAAATAAAGATGCTTTGAAATTAGCTGGAATAGCATATGCAGGAGAAGATGGAATTAATAGTTATCTAGTAAATCCAATTGATGGAGATATATCAAAATTAAAAAATGTTACAATTTTTATAGGTACATATGATATTTTAAATCCAGATGTTCATGAATTGGCAAAAAAGGCAGAACAACAAAATATTAATATTGAAATAAAAGAATATGAAGAAGCAAAGCACATTTGGATAATTGATAGAAATAGTGATGAAAAATTAGTTAATCAAGCTTATCAAGATTTATTATCCACAATTAATGAATAAATGGTGGAAATTAATTTAAAGGAAAGGCCTTATTATGAAAGATAATAAAAAAAATAAATTAACATGGAGAAAATTAGACAATTCTGCTAAGATATTTCCATTATCTACTGGTAAAAAATATAGTACAGTATTTAGATTATCAGTTCTACTAAAAGAAGATATAAGACCTCAATTACTACAAAAAGCAGTAATAGATACATTAGAAAAATACAAATCTTTTAAAGTAAGAATGAAAACAGGACTTTTTTGGTATTATTTAGAACATAATACAAAAGATCCAATTATAGAAGAAGAAAAAGATTATCCATGTAAATATATTAATCCAAAAACAAATCGAGGTTATTTATTTAAAGTAACTTATTTCAAAAATAAAATTAATATAGACATCTTTCACGCATTAACAGATGGAAATAGTGGTACAACATTTTTTAAAGAAATTGTATATACTTATTTAGAATTAAGCCATCAAGAAGAATTAAGTTCAGAAAATAGACAGATAAGAAAAATTGAATATAACACAGAAGATAGTTATATTAAAAATTATGATAAAAAAGCAAAATCAAATGCTTCAGGAAAAAAAGCTTATGAATTAAAAGGTAGAAAAATAAAATTAGGTGCAATTAGTGTAATACATCAAATTATAAATTTAGAACAATTAAAAGAAGAAAGCAAAAAGTATAATGCAACACTTACACAATATTTAACAGCAGTTTTAATGTATGCAATATATCAAGAAAACTATATCAAATATAAAGGAAAAAAGCCAATTAAAATATGTATACCCGTAAATTTGAAAAAATATTTTCCATCAAAAACAATGTCAAACTTTTTCTCTTATATTACGATAGTTGCACAAATAGAAAAAGAAAATATTAATACATTTGAAAAAATGATAGAATTTGTAAAAAAAGAATTTCAATATAGCCTAACAGAAGAAGAAATCACAAAGACGATGTCTTCTAATGTAAAATTAGGAACTAACATTTTTATAAAAGCTATTCCATTGTTCTTAAAAAAAATATTAGTTAGGCTAAGTTATATTGAAATTAGAAAATATACAACAATTACCTATTCTAATATAGGAAGAATTGGTATGATAGGAGACTATAAAAAGTATATAGATTATTTCTTAATGTTAATTGCTCCAGAGCCAGTTGAAAAAATAAAATGTTCAAGCTGTACATTTGAAAATAATATGGTGTTTACTTTTACATCAATTTTAGATAATAACAATATTGAGAAGAAATTTTATGATTTTTTAACTCAAAGAGGTATTGAAATAAAAATAGAAAGTAATGGTGTTTTAGATGATATATCCCCAGAAACTAAGCAGTAAAAAAGGTAGCAAATTAATCAATATTTTGTTAATTAGCTCTATTTTACTAGCATTTATATTAATTATAATAAATAGATTAACAACCCCATCAATTCCATGGGCAGCGCTTACTAATTGTGGTATTATTTATGTGTGGATTACAGTTTTATATTCTATAAAAAAAAGAATAAATATAGCAGGACATGTATTACTTCAAACAATAATAATATCAGCAGTTTTACTATATATAGATAAAGAATTAGGATTTAAAGGATGGTCTATACATATTGCAATTCCAATTGTTCTAATGATTGCAAATCTTACCATGTTAATTTTAACAATCGTAAGTTACAAAAAATACATCAAATATGCTATTTATCAATTAATGATTGTTTTAATTAGTATGATACCAATGGTGTTTATTATGGAAAAAATGATACAGCCTACTATATTAAATATTGTTGCAATTGCAATATCTATTATCAATTTAATAATTAGTTTAGTTTTAAGTTATAGAGATGTAAAAGATGCAGTAATAAGAAAGTTTCATATGTGATTTATAAAAAGAGGTGGAGCAATGAAACAAAAAGTAGTTGAAAAAAGTTTGGTAATAAGAAAGGAAAATCCTTTTGATAAAGTAAGACGAGCATTAGTTATGATGTTTTTTAGGGAAGAGTATGAGGTTGAAAGAAAGTTGGATGAGCTTATGAATTATAAAAAAGTTGATGTTTCTAAAATTGTTATACCTAAAGAAATAAAATTATAATAATATCAATATAAATTAATAAATTTTCAAAAAGCTCGTTCAAGCTAATTTTCAAAGAAATTCTAAATCAATTTTATGGCTCCCTTCCGTGTCAAGCACGAACTCTTTCCATAAAATTGATAAAGAATTTCTAGTTTCAAATTACTTTCAATTCGCTTATTTTTTCAAATTTATTAATTTATATTGATAAATAAAAATATAACAAAAAAATAAAGTATCTTACAACAAATAGAGGAAATGGTGATAAAAATGAAAAATATAAAAGATTATAATTTAGAAGAACTAAAAAAAGAAATGCAAGAAATAGGAGAAAAACCATTTAGAGCTGAGCAAATATTTAAATGGCTATATCAAGAAAAAGTAAAAAGTTTTGACGAAATGACAAATCTATCTTTAGAACTTAGAAAAAAATTAGAAGAAAAATATAACATATGCAATTTCAAAATTATCAAAAAGCAAGAATCAAAAGATGGAACAATTAAATATCTATTTGATGTATTAGATGGTAATGCAATCGAAACAGTTTTAATGAGTTATCATCATGGATACAGTATTTGTATTTCCTCACAAATTGGATGTAAAATGGGATGCAAATTTTGTGCTTCAACAGGAATTAATTTTGCTAGAAATTTAACAAGTGGAGAAATTGTAGAACAATTATTAGCAGTTGAACAAGATACAGGTGTTAGAATATCTAATATTGTTTTTATGGGAATAGGAGAACCATTAGATAACTATGAAAATGTAGTAAATAGTATTAGAATTATTAACAATCCAAAGGGATTAAATATTGGAGCTCGTCATATTAGTATATCAACAAGTGGTCTAGTTCCAAAAATTTATAAATTATCCGAAGAAAATATTCCATGTACTCTATCAATTTCTCTTCATGCTACAAATAATAAAAAAAGAAGTGAAATGATGCCAGTTAATAACACATATCCAATTGAAGAGTTGATACAAGCATGTAAAGATTATATTGCAAAAACAAATAGAAGAATTTCTTTTGAATATGCTTTAGCAAAAGATAATAATGATAATTTAGAAGATGCAAAGGAATTAGTTAAGCTATTAAAGGGAATGTTATGCCATGTAAATTTAATTCCAATTAACAAAATTGAAAAAGGTAAGTTTGATAAAAGTTCAAATGAGAATATTATGAAATTTAGAGATTATTTAAATGATCATGGAATAGTTGCAACAATTAGAAGAGAGTTAGGCTCAGATATTGATGCAGCTTGTGGACAATTGAGAAGGAAAAATCTAAAAGAATAATATAAAACTAAAATGTAAGCTTTAGTTGACAAATATCAAGCTAAAAATGGTAGAATTTGCAATTAGGCTCTGATATAATTTAATTATAATTATAAATTTATAATTAAATTGAAATTTGAGAGGGTGATACAAATGAAACTAAATGAAAAAATAATTAAGATAAGAAAAGAAAATGGTCTTTCTCAGGAGGAGTTTGGAGACAAAATTAATGTTTCAAGACAAGCTGTATCTAAATGGGAAAACGAAGAAGCAAAACCAGACATAGAAAAAATACAACAAATTGCTAAAGAATTTAATGTGAGTTATGAGTATTTATTGAATGATGAAATCGAAACTATAGAAAAAATTGATAAAATTTCTAATAAAAAAGAAACAAAAAGCAAAACAAAAAGTGTTTTAAAAATAATTCTTATTATATTTATTGTATACTTATTAATATGTATTTATAAATTTATAACTTTTTATAGATTTTATACAATAGCAAATAGTTTTTCAGAGAAAAATTATTCAATAATTCAAAATAGCAGTATATACACTAAACCAACACAGGGAGAAGATATAACATTCTATACAACAAAATTTGGAAATAAAATATTAGAACAATCATATTCTAAATCAAATATTATAAAAGATGAAAATGGAAAAAGTATTCCTTATTCAATAACATATACAGATATTGCAAAAAAAGAAGCTTACGATTTATACTATGATAAAGATAGAAAAAAATATGTGTATAATGACAGAAAAGATGATATGGTAAATAATGAAGAAATAGAAGAATTATTTGTAGACAAAAATGCTATAAAAGGAAATACTTTAGATAGTATTCCATCGAGCTTTAAAGAAATATTCTGGTCTTCTATTAATCCAATGTTTTACTACGTAGATATATTAAATCATGAAATTAGATTCTATTCAATAACAGAACAAGTATACAGATCAGTTAAGCTTTCAAAAGATTATTTGCTAGAAAGAGTATATATACAAACAAAAGATGGTAAATCAATGGATGTTGTGTATAGTTACGATTATGTACAAGACCATTTTAAAGAAATAGAAAATCCTATTCAAACATATAAAGATAAAATTATATTTGAGAATTAAAAATAAGTTATACAAAAAAGGACACTTACTAAAAGTAAGTGCCCTTTTTCAAAATTATAGAAAATGTTTTACTTTACATAGATGCAATTAAATCATCCATATTGTAAAAACCAGGCTCTTTAGTAAGCAAGAAACGGGCAGCTTTCACAGCCCCATCTGCAAACACCTTACGAGAATATGATGTGTGCTTGATTTCAAGAGTTTCATTCTCACTAAAGAATTGAACAGTGTGCTCGCCGACGATATTTCCGCCACGAATTGATGAAAGACCGATTTCATTTTTTTGTCTTTGTCCTTCACGTCCATAAACAAGGACTTTGCTGTTTCCTAATGCTTCATTGATAGTATCTGCAAGCATCTTGGCAGTTCCGCTAGGTGCATCTTTTTTTCTGTTATGATGTGTCTCACTGATTTCAATATCGCAATCAGAAAGTTGCACAGCCATAGCTTTTAAGATGTTTTTGAACAATGCCACGTCAAATGACATGTTAGCTGACTGGAAAACAGGGATTGTTTTTGAAAGCGTCTTGAGTGAAGAAATATCACTCTCGCTTAGCCCAGTAGTAGCAACAACAATAGGAATATTGTTATCATTTGCAAATTCTGCTATGCTACGAGTTGCTACTGGTGCAGAAAAGTCAATGATGACATCAGGAAGTAAATTTCCTAAACCGTCATAAATTTCTTTGCTACTAGAGAAAACAGGAAAATCTCCTAAACTGCTAATTCTATCAAACCCGCACAATACCTCCATGTCTACGGTGGCATTGACAGCATAACAGACAAGTTCTCCCATTTTACCATTACAACCAGATACTAAAACTTTTTTCTTTGTCATAAATAGTCCTCCTTTTTATGGTGTTAATACAAAATTTTACATACAAATAATAACATATTTTACATAAGATTTCAACAAATTAAAAAATAATAATTTATATTTTAGTGATATTTTGATTTCAAAGAATTTAAAGACTAATTTCAAGTGATTATGTATTTTAAATATTATACTTGTTTTTTCTTAGAAAATGAAATATAATTTACAGAGGTAAAAAAATGATTAAACATATATAATAAATAAAAAGAGAAGAGGAAATACAATGTTATTAAAAGATATCAAATTACCATTTGCAAATAAGATGCAGATATATGCATTTGTAGGACCTTCAGGAACTGGAAAAAGTTACAGAGCACAAATGGTAGCAAGTGAAAGAAATATAAGTTACATCATAGATGATGGATTACTAATAAAAGAAAATGAAGTGATAGCAGGAGAATCTGCAAAAAAGGCACCTACTAAAGTAGGAACTGTAAAACATGCTTTATTTTATGAAGAAGAAGAAAAAGAGATTATTATAAAAGCTTTAAAAAAGTATAAGCCAGAAAGTATATTAATATTAGGAACATCAGACGGAATGGTACAAAAAATAGCAGCTAATTTAGGTTTACCAGAGATATCAGAAACAATTTATATTACAGATGTAGCAACAGAGCAAGAAATGAAAACGGCAAGAAGAATTAGAGAAACAGAGGGAAAACATGTTATACCAGTTCCAACATTTGAAATAAAAAAAGACTTTTCAGGATATTTATTAGATCCGTTACAAATTTTTAAATCAAAAGGAAAAGGAAAAAAACCATATATTTCAGAAAAATCAATAATAAGACCAACATTTAGTTATATGGGAAGATTTACAATATCAGATGTGGTATTTAGACAAATTTTAGAATATCTAGCATGTCAAACACCTGCTATTTATAAAGTTTTAAAAACTCGTGTTGAAAATTATGGAGAAGGCGTAAAACTTTATATGGAAGTAACAATTGTATATGGATATAATATAGTGACAGGTTTAAATGAATTCAAAGAAAAGTCAAAAAAAGAAATAGAGAAGCTAACAGCTATGAATGTAGTGGAATTAGATGTAGTAGCTAAAAATATTTATGTAGAAGGTCAGGGGGAACAATAATGCCGTTTGTAGTAGCAATCGATGGACCATCAGGTTCAGGAAAAGGAACAATAGCAAAACTTGTAAGTGAAAAACTAGGGTTAATAAATATTGATACAGGAGCAATGTATAGATGTGTTGCATTAAAATCACTAAACGAAGGAATTAATCTAACTGAAATAAAAAAAATAGAAAAAATGTTAGAAGAAATATCGATTGAAATAAAAAGAGATGGAAATAATCAAATTATATTTTTAGATGGAAAAGATGTATCTTATGAAATAAGAACACCAAAAGTGGATAAATGTGTTGCAAAATTTGCAGAATTGGCATGTGTTAGAAATAAAATGACACCGTTACAAAGAAAAATGGGAGAAACTCGGAAATATCATAATGGATGGTAGAGATATTGGAACTACTGTATTTCCTAATGCGGATGTAAAAATATATTTAGATGCTTCAGCAGAAGAAAGAGCAAAAAGAAGATATAAACAAGACATAGAAGCAGGTATGAATATTACTTATGAAGAAGTATTGAATGAAATAAAAAAGAGAGACATATCAGAAACACAAAGAGAAATAGCACCATTAAGGCAAGCAGAAGATGCAATATATATTGACTCTAGTAATCTGACAATAGAAGAAGTAGTAAATAAAATTATTAATATTATTCAAGAAAAAAAGAAAATTTATTAATAATTTCTATCTCAATTACTTTCAGTCAAAATTTAAATTTTTATAAATAATAATACATGTAAAAATACTAAAATAAAAGCTAATATAGCATATTGAAGCAAGAGAATTTCTAAAAGAATATATTATAAAGGAGGAGAGCAAAATGAAAAACTTTTTTAAAATGGTAATAAGAGGAATTGTAAAAGGAGCAATGTATATTTACTGTAAAGTAGTATATAGAATGAAAGTAGTTGGAAAAGAAAATATACCTAAAAAAGGTCCAATAATTATCTGTGGAAATCATAAAAGCTTTTTAGATCCACCATTAATAGAGGTAACATGTGGAAGGTATACTAGATTTTTAGCAAAAGAAGAATTAACAAAAAGTAAATTTTTAGCTTTTTTAGGAAAAGTATTTGATGCAATTTTAGTAAAAAAAGATTCAAAAGAAGTAAAAGCACTAAAAGAATCATTACAAACTTTAAAAAATGGTGACTGTTTAGCATTATTCCCAGAAGGAACAAGAAATGGACTAGAAAAAGGAGAAAAGGTAAAAGATGGAGCAGCATTTTTTGCAGTTAGAAGCGGAGTAAAAGTAATACCATGTGGAATAAAGGGTGGAAAAAAAGGAGACTGGAAAGTAACTATTACATATGGAAAACCTTTAGACTTTAGTCAATATAAAGGAACAAAAGATAAAGAAGTATTAGACAAAATAACAGATGAAATAATGGAAAATATTTTACAACTTGCAAAATAATTCAAAGTGAGAAATGATGAATTTGACAAAAAAGACATAAAGTAGTATAATTTTATAGTATTTTAAGAGAAGAGATTTAGGGATGTTTCTTTTTGTATCTCGAAAGAGACATTAAGGAATACTCATTTATTAATATAAGAAAAGTAAAAGGGACAAAGAAGGAGTGTCCCTTTATCCCTGCAAAAAAGAATTTTAAGGAACGTCCACTAATCTTTAATAGAAAAGGAGTAATAAAATGAACAACCAAAAAATAAGAAATATAGCAATTATCGCACACGTAGATCATGGTAAAACTACATTAGTAGATGCTTTATTAAAACAAAGTCATGTATTTAGAGAAAATGAACAAGTACAAGAAAGAGTAATGGATTCAAATGATCAAGAAAAAGAAAGAGGAATAACAATACTTTCTAAAAATACATCAGTTATGCATGGAGATATTAAAATCAATATTGTAGATACACCAGGACATGCTGATTTTGGTGGAGAAGTAGAGAGAGTTTTAAAAACAGTTGATGGTGTTTTGCTTTTAGTAGATGCTTTTGAAGGTGCTATGCCTCAAACAAGAGAAGTATTAAAAAAATCATTAGCTTTAGGATTAAAACCAATTGTTGTTATTAATAAAATAGATAGACCAGGAGCAACTCCTGAAAAGGTAGTTGATCAAGTTATAGAATTGTTTATCGAATTAGATGCAACAGATGAACAATTAGATTTTCCAGTTGTATATGCTTCAGCAAAAAATGGAATTGCAAAAATGGATTTAGCAGAAGAAACAACAGATTTATCATGTTTATTTGAAACAATTATAAACACAATTAGTGCACCTAATTGTGATGAAGAAGGACCAGCTCAAATGTTAGTATCAAACATTGATTATGACGACTATGTTGGAAGAATTGCAGTAGGAAGAGTAGAAAGAGGTTCTATAAAAGTTGGAATGCCAGTTTCAATTTGCGGAAAAGAAGACAAAGTAACACAAGGAAGAATTGCAAAAGTATATACACATGTTGGATTAAATAAAGTAGAAGTAGAAGAAGGAAAAGCAGGAGATATAATCGAACTTGCAGGAATTCCAGATATCAATATAGGAGACACAATCTGTGATTTTAATAATCCAGAAAAAATACCATTTGTTGATATTGACGAGCCAACTGTTTCTATGACATTTAGTGTAAATAATGGACCTTTAGCGGGTAAAGAAGGAAAATTTATTACATCAAGACATATAAGAGATAGATTATTTAAAGAACTAGAAAAAAATGTATCATTAAGAGTAAAAGAAACAGAAAGTCCAGATTCATTTGAAGTATCAGGAAGAGGAGAATTACATTTATCAGTATTAATAGAAACTATGAGAAGAGAAGGATTCGAGTTATTAGTTTCTCGACCAAAGGTAATTATCAAAGAAATTAATGGAGTAAAAAATGAGCCAATCGAAAGATTAGTAGTAAATGTTCCAGATGACTGCGTAGGAAACGTAATTGAAAAATTAGGAAAAAGAAAAGCAGAAATGGTTAATATGGAACCAGCTGAAGAAGGACATACAAAAATTGAATTTAAAATACCAGCAAGAGGCTTAATTGGATATAGAACAGAATTCTTAACAGATACAAAAGGTGAAGGAACAATGAATCATATTTTTGATTCATATGAACCATTCAAAGGTGAAGTTGTATCAAGAGTAAGAGGAACAATTGTAGCATTCGAAGCTGGAAAATCAGTAACATATGGATTATACAATGCACAAGACAAGGGAGATTTATTTATAGGACCAGGTGTTGAAGTATATGAAGGAATGATTGTTGGATTAAATTCAAGAGGAGAAGATTTAGCAATAAATGTATGCAAAGAAAAACATTTAACAAATACAAGAGCATCAGGATCTGATGAAGCATTAAGATTAGTTCCACCAATTCAGATGTCATTAGAAAAAGCAATAGAATTTATACAAGACGATGAATTAGTAGAGGTAACACCACAATCTATTCGTTTAAGAAAGAAAATATTAGACACAAAGGAAAGAGAAAGAGCAGCAAGAAATAAATAAAAATTGTCAAATGTTTTCGGGGTTGCCAAAGGTTCCGGAGTTGCCAAAGGTTCCGGGTTTAAATGGCAACTGATAAGTTGCCATTTAAACCCGGAACCTTTGGCAACTCCGGAACCTTTGGCAACCTTGGCGTAGGAGAAGGAAATGAATAAAGAAGAATTAGAAATAATAAAGAAAAAAGCTTTAAACGAACATATACCAATTATTATGGATGATACTTTAGAAGTAATGGAGAAGTATTTAACTAAGTTACAACCTAAGAAAATTTTAGAGATTGGTACTGCTGTTGGTTATTCTGCAATGTGCTTTTCTGAGTTTTTAGCAGAAGATGGAGTAATTGATACAATTGAAAGAGATGAAGATAGAATAAAAGAGGCAAAAGAAAATTTTAAAAAAGTTGGAGTTGAAGATAAAATTAATCTTTATGAAGGTGATGCAGTTGAAATTTTGCCAACTTTGAATAAAAAGTATGATGCTGTTTTTATTGATGCTGCTAAAGGAAAATATCCATTTTTCTTAAAAGAATCTTTAAGAATGCTAAATACACATGGAATTATTTTTGCAGATAATATTTTATATAAAGGTTATGTTATGAGCGATTATAATAAACATAAACAACGTACTGCTGTTAGAAATTTAAGAGAGTATATTAAAGAGGTAAGTGAAAATCCCAATTTAGAAACTGAAATTTTAGAAGTTGGAGATGGATTGGCAATTAGTAAATTTACAGAGTAATAGGTTAAATAATAATATTTTAATAAAGAAAACCCCTATCTTAAAATAAAATTAAGATAGGGGAAATTTTTAGAAGGTTTTTGACCTTCGCTCAATATGCATTGCATCTAAGAGACCTATTTGGTCATATAGTGTTCCGTTATTCAGCACTCTAAAGTGTGGAATATGAACTTTGCTAGGGTCAATATTAATATATGGCTCTAACCAACTATATTCCGAATTTTTATAGTCCCCATGTTTTGCATCGCCAATCTCAGCATGTTCATGCATATCCAGCGTACGAATTTGACATTCGAAAATGTCTTTCTCAAGAGTCTTGAAAGTTAGATGAATGGACTGGTAACCATTCTTTTTTGGATGGCTAATGTAGTCCTTAATTAGGTTAGATTCTCCAACCTTTCTTGAAGGAGCACATAAAGTGCATCTTTTGCCCTTAAAAAAATCCATACAATTGTCAGATATTGAATAACAAAACTGAATTAATTGTTCTTTAAGTAGATTAGAATCTAAAATAATTCTAAAGGCTACCAAATCGGATAAATCAATACTACTTTTTTCAAAGTAATTGCGAAGCATTTTTTTAACTGCACTTTGAACTCCTTTTCTCCTACATTCAATCGTAAATGATACTTCTTTAGGAAGAACGGAAGAAAACTGTTCATAAAGTTCATTAATCCATTCTCTTAATACTGCAAAAAAATTCCGATTTTGTATTAGTTTTTGATACTGAAGTACCTCACTAATAATTGTTTGGGAGATTTCTCCATCAAATGAATCTAACTCATTCGCAAATTCGGATAAAGCATCAGGCAAATTTTTCTGAGAATAAATTGCTTCCCGATAAAAATTGCCTATTGTTTCAAGTTCCTTTTTTTCTTTGCTTGTAATTTCAAATGTTTCCATTAATAATGGACCTCCTTGTTTTTTTATACAATAGTTACCTATTCTAATTATATCATACATTAACAAAAAAATAAAGAATTAGTTGCAATTATTGACTTTAGTAGTTCACAAATATATAATAAATAAGAAGATAAGTAAAGAAAGAGTGAAAAAATAAAATGAAAAAAATAGAATTATTAGCACCAGCAGGCTCATTTGAAAAAGCAAAAATAGCATTTTTATATGGAGCAGATGCTGTGTATTGTGGAACATCGTCATTATCACTAAGAACAAGAGCAGATATGGGAAATGATGACCTAATAAAAACAATAGAATATGCACATAGTATAGGGAAAAAAGTACATGTCACACTAAATATTTTTGCATGGGATGAAAAATACGAAGAAATTATAGAAATGGCAAAAATATTAAATGAAGTAAAACCAGATGCTATTATTGCAGCAGATGGAGGAGTTATTGATGTATTAAAAGAATATGCACCAAATGTACCAATTCATGTAAGTACACAAGCAAACATTGTAAGTTTAAGGGATTGCAACTTCTGGTATAAAAACGGAGCAAAGAGAGTAATAATGGCAAGAGAAATGAATAAAGAACAGTTAAGATACATTATGCAAAATAAACCAAAAGATTTAGAAGTAGAAATGTTTGGACATGGATCAATATGTTTTGCATTTTCCGGAAGATGTTTCTTAAGTGATTTCTTATGTGGAAGAAGTGCTAATTTAGGAGATTGTAGTCAAAGCTGTAGATGGTCTTATAATCTATATGCAGAAGAAAAAAATAATCCAGGACAATATATGCCAATTGAAATAAATGAACATGGCACAAGTATTTTTTCATCAAAGGACTTATGCTTAATAAGAGAAATTCCAGAAATTATAGAAATGGGAATAGACAGCTTAAAAATAGAAGGAAGACTAAAAACAGAATATTATATAGCAAGTGTAATAAATACATACAGAAATGCTATTGATGATTACATGAAAAATCCAAATACATATGATGCAACAAAATATCTAAAAGAAATAGAAAAAGTAAAAACAAGAGAGTTCACCACATTTTACTTTAATGATAGAAACAATAGAAACATTCAAGATTATAGTGGAAGGCAATATAATGACGATTATGAATTTGGAGGAAAAGTTGAACAATATAACGAAGAAAAATCTATTATAGAAATTAGAAACAAATTGCAAATAGGAGACGAGATAGAAATTATTGTACCATATCAATTAGAGCCAGTAACATTCAAGATAGAAAAACTTTGGGATGAAGAGACAGAAGAAGAAATCCAAAGTATTAGTCCCGGAGTAAAAGGACAAAAAGTAAAAATGAAATTACCAATCAAATGTGAAAAAGATTGGATTTTAAGAAGAAAAAAATAATTTCATTAAAATAAACCCAAGACTAATACATAAAACAAAAATTAATAAGTCAACTCCAAAGCTTATTTCTGGAATTAAAACAAAAATAGAGCCTAAAGTAAAACCAATAATAGTGTAGAAAGTTTGAGCATAACAGTGGTTTAGTAAAAATCGAGTTAACTTCATAAAAACTAAACTACCTAATATAATTCCAAAGCCAATAGGAATTAGAATAGGAAAGTATAGAGATGAAATTGATGATAAGTAAATTGGATAAATTCCCAAAAGCATCAAAATAATAGTGCTACTAACACCTGGCACAATTATTCCAACAGACATAAGAAATCCTGCAGAAATTAAATAAAAAACATTAATATTGGTGTAATTTGAAATTGATAAATGTTTTTCTAAAAAAACAGAAAAAATACCTATTAAAAAAGCAAATAGAGTATATAAAAAATAATGTGCTTTAAACTTTTGTTTTTGATTGGTTTCTCTTAATAAAGAAGGAATACTAGCTAAAATTAATCCGATAAACAAAGCTTGTGTTTGAATAGGAAATTTATATAAAACATAATTCAAAACATTACTAAAAGCTAAGACTCCAATTAAAACACCAATAAATATAGGAAAAAGAAATTTTATATTTTCTTTAGGAGATTTAAAAAAGTCTAATACACTATTTAAAAGTTTTTCATAAAGTCCAAAGATTACACAAAGTACTCCACTACTAATTCCAGGAAGAATAGCACCAGAGCCAATACAAATTCCTTTAAAGATATTTAATAAGATACTCACAATTAATACTCCTCATTAACTTTAATAGTAAAAAATTAATTATTACTATCTATATGTAGAATTTATAAAAAAATGACCAAGGGGCGCGTCCTTCTTGGTCAAAAAAATATTTAAGAGGGTCATGCACTTTTCATTTTTTCAAACATATAATTGCGATATAGAGAAAAAATGGAGGTGCGTATATGTTTTCAGCACTGTGTATGACTGGGATATTAGGATTTATAGAATTCTTAAAATCAGCAGTATTTGTTGTACGGATATATTCAAGGAAGTAATTTGTTTCCAGAGCCATTGTCAGCAGAAGAAGAGAAGAAATGTTTAGAGCAAATGGCAAATGGCAATGATGAGGCAAGAAATATTTTGATAGAGAGAAACTTAAGATTAGTAGCTCATGTGGCAAAAAAATATAGCACGGCAAAAGTAGAACAAGAGGATTTAATTTCAATAGGTACAATAGGTTTAATCAAAGGAATTAATAGTTTTGATGTGAAAAAAGGAGCAAGATTGTCTACATATGTATCAAGATGTATAGATAATGAAATTTTAATGCATCTAAGGGCTACAAAAAAGATAGGTGCCGAAGTATATTTAAATGAACCAATTCGGAAAAGATAAAGATGATAATATTGTAACATTACAAGAAGTATTAGAAAATAATGAAAGAAATATTGAAGATGAAGTCGATATAAAAATGAAAGTAAAACTTCTATATGAAAAAATGAAAGATGTTTTAAAAGAAAGAGAAAGAACAATTCTTGAATTACGTTTTGGATTAGGAGGTCATAAACCAAAAACACAAAATGAAATTGCAAAAATGATGGGAATTTCACGTTCATATGTATCTAGAATTGAAACTAAAGCGATTGGAAAATTAGCAAAAGAAATTGAAGAATAGTTAGTATTGTTTATACATTGGAAAGTAATAATTTTCGATGTATAAACAATTTTTGTATAAACAATTTTTGTATAAACAATTTTTGTATTAATTTATACAGAAACTTTATATTAAAAATTTAGAAACAATGAAAATAATAATTGACAAAAAAATTAGTTAAACATATAATAAAATATAAAAAAAGGGGAGAAAAAGATGGAATACAAAGTAATAGGACAAACAGTACCAGTAGTAGAAATGAAATTAAATGCAGGAGAAACAGTATATACACAATCAGGAGGAATGGCATATCAAAGTGAAGGAATTGAAATGAAGACAAATGCTAGAGGCGGAATAATGAAAAGTATAGGAAGAGCATTTTCAGGAGAATCAATTTTTATGGCCAACTACACAGCACAAAGAGATGGAGCAATGGTAGCTTTTGCTTCAACAGTTCCAGGAAACGTTGTTTCAATAGACTTATCACAAATGCCACAAGGACTTATGATGCAAAAAGGAGCTTTTTTATGTGCAGAAGATAGTATAGAAACAAAAGTTGCATTTTCTAAAAAAATTAGTGCAGGATTTTTTGGAGGAGAAGGATTTATTCTTCAAAAGGCACAAGGAAATGGAAGATTATTTTTAGAAGTTGACGGAGACCCTATACAAAAAGAATTACAAGCAGGAGAAGTATTAAAAGTAGACACAGGAAATGTTGTTGCATTTGAACCATCAGTTTCATATGAAATTGAAACAGTAAAAGGATTAGGAAATATATTTTTAGGAGGAGAAGGTTTATTCTTAACAAAATTAGTAGGACCAGGAAAAATCATTTTACAATCACAAAATTTCAAAGACTTTGCAGGTAGATTAATACCATATATGCCAACTGGAAGATAAAAAATATTTTCTATAAAAACACATAAAAAGTGTCAAATATAAGAAGTTAAACATAATTAATCTAGACATAAAATAAATTAATAAAAATAGATTAAATAAAAGCACAGTATCATTGAAAAATGATATATAGTGTGCTTTTTTTATTTGACAAAAAATTATAATTATAGTAAAATACTAAATTATGGCATATAAGAAAGGAAGAATAAAATGGAAAAAGAAGAAAATATATTAGGAAAAGAAAAAATAGGAAAATTAATTAGAAAATTTTCAATTCCATGTATTATATCATTATTAGTAAATTCTTTATATAACATTGTAGACCAAATATTTATTGGTTGGGGAGTTGGATATTTAGGAAATGGAGCAACTAATGTAGTATTTCCACTAACAATGATATGTTTAGCATTTGCTCTAATGTTTGGAGATGGATCATCAGCTTATTTAAGTTTAAAATTAGGAGAAAAGAAAAAAGAAGAAGCAGCAAAAGGTGTTGGAAATGGTATAATAATATCTGTTATAATATCAATTATCTTTTGTGCAATCACTTTAATATTCTTACCACAACTTTTAAATATATTTGGATGCACAGATGCTTTAAGAGAATATGCAATGGAATATGGAAGGATTATTGCAATAGGATTTCCTTTTATGATGATTGGAACATCATTGAATTCTATTATTAGAGCAGATGGAAGTCCTAAATATTCAATGACATCAATGGTAATAGGAGCTATTTTAAATACAATTTTAGATCCTATTTTCATTTTTGTATTTAAGATGGGAGTAGAAGGTGCAGCAATTGCAACTGTAATTAGTCAATTTACTACATTTATATTAAATATAATATATATTAAAAAATTTAAATCAATTACATTATCAAAAGAAGACTTGAAACCAAAATTGAATATTGGCAAAAAGGTAGGAGCTTTAGGTATAAGTAGTTTTATTACACAAATGAGTTTTGTATTTGTTATGGCTACTGAAAACAACTTACTTTCTAAATATGGAATGGAATCAAAATTTGGACCTGATATACCAATTACAGTTATTGGAATTGTAATGAAAATTAGTCAAATACTAAATAGTATCATTATTGGTATTGCAACAGGAACACAACCTATTTTCGGATATAATTATGGTGCAAGAAAATTTGACAGAGTAAAAGAAACTTTAAAAACTGTATTGGGCATGAGTGTAGTAATAAGTACAATTGCTTTTATTTTATTCCAAGCAATACCAGATAAATTAATATCTATATTTGGTAGTGGAGACGAAAAATATATGGAATTTGCATGTTTAGCTTTTAGAACTTACTTATTATTATGTATTTGCAATGGAATTCAGATTCCATCAGGAATTTTCTTTCAAGCAATTGGAAAAAGTGGAAAAAGTGCAGTTTTATCATTATCAAGACAAATTCTGTTTTTAATACCTGCAATGATTATTTTAGGTAGTATATATGGTATTATGGGAGTTCTATATGCTGGACCAGTTGCAGATGGATTAGCGTTTATGATTGCAACAATTTTATTAATTATAGAGATAAAGAATTTAAAACAAGGAAAAATTAAAAGTGAAAGTATAGAAGAAGAAATAGATACAAAAAATAAATTAGATAGACATATTATAATTACAATATCAAGAGAATACGGATCAGGTGGAAGATATATAGGAAAATTAATTGCAGATAAATTAGGAATTAAATTATATGATAAACAATTTATAACAAAAGTAGCAGAAGAGACTGGTTTATCAGAAGAATATATTGAAAACCATGAACAAAAAAGAGATGTTTTAGCAGTTTTAAATAATGGATATTATTCAGGATTAAATAATGCAGATGAATTATTTATAAAAGAATCAGAACTTATAAAAGAGGTAGCAGATAAGGAATCATGTGTTATTGTTGGTAGATGTGCAGACTTTATTTTACGAGATAGAAAGGATATTATAAAAGTATTTGTATATAGTAATATTGAAGATAGAATAAAAAGAGCTGTTAACATATACGGTTTTCATAAAGACAAAGCAAAGAAGGAAATTAAAAGAATTGATAAACTAAGAGCAAATCATTATAAATATTATACTGAAAAAGAATGGAATGACCATAACAATTATGATGTCTGCATTAACAGCGATTCATTAGGAGTAGAAAAAGTGGCGAACTTAATTTGTGAAATGATAGAAGAGCATAAATTAAAAGCATAAAAAATTATTGAAATTACCTATGAAATTAAAGGTATTATAAGAAAAGTCAGGTAAATTTGTAAAAAAATTCAAAAATTTACTTGACTTTTTATTATTGAGGCTTTATAATAGAAAGAGGTAAATAAATTATGTAAATTTAAAGGAGGAAAAAATGAAAAATTTAAAGATTTATTTTTCAACAATAATGGTAGCAATAATATTAGCAATTACAACAGGAGTATATGCATATGAAGGATCAGCAATAGTATTTAATGACAAAATTAACATGCCTGAAAGCATTGTAGATGGAAAGGCAAAAGTAGAAGTTACAAGAGATGTTACTAACTATACAATGTATTATGAATTCGTAGAAATGAACAATAGTACATACAATCAAATAGTAAAACTAAAAGATGAATTATCAGTAATTCAATATTACAATATATGGGAAGACATTGATGGAGAAGATAACGCAGAGACAGAAAACTATAAAAAATATGTTGAAGCATATAATTCATATAAACAAAAATATGGAACAACAGTAGAAAATTATATGGAAGAGCATATAGATGAAGTACAATCACAAATTGTAGCTTTATGGCCTTCTTATACAGGAAATTGGGCAACTGCTTCAGAAAATACAGCAACTATAAATTTAAATAGTTTTACAGGTAAAAAAGACTATGTTTTATGGATAAAAGTAAAAGATTCAAGTGCTGAATATTATTTTGCAGATGTTTATGAATTAACTGGAACAAAAGTAGAAAATGAACCAGAAAAGGAACCTGAAAAAGAACCAGAAAAACAACCAGAAAAACAACCAGAAAAAGAAACACCAAAAAATGAAACAAAACCTACAACAGAAACACCAAAAAATGAAACAAAATCTACAACAGAAACACCAAAACAAAATAATACTCCAAAAAATAATACAATAACAACAGTTAAAACATTACCAAAGACTGGTATTAATAATTTTATTGTAATATTAATTGTAATATCAGCAATTGCTACTGGAATATCTTATACAAAATATAAGAAAATAAAATAAGCAATAAAGATAAAAAATACAGAGCTTTAAATTAAGATAAAGCTCTGTATTTCTGCATTTATCAAATTTTTTCAAAAAAAGTTTTACATAATTTGCAAAATTATGTAAAATGTGCTATAATATAAGTATAGGGTCGTAGACTCAAAATGAAAGCCTAGGTAAAGGTTTTCGAATGTACATTGAAAAAATTTTTTTGTCAAAAAGGAGGACAACATTATGATGAAGACAAGCAAAAATTTTAACCGGATACTGTCAAAGATTTTAGTTATCGCAATCGTGATAGCTGGAATCACTGCAACACCTATGGCTGCTGAAGCTGCCAAATATGAGTACACATATTCAACAGGTATTCCTGCAAGGACTGCCGAATGTGTGAACGGCGTGGTAACCTACACAGTAGGAGGAAGCTCATATCAGTTAACGTTGCTGTTAACAGCAGATGATACAGCTTGTGACCAATATGGCGCATGTTGGATACGCTACAAAAATGGAGCCTTATATTGGGCCTCATATGAGATTGAAGGAACTGAACTTGTGAAACACAAGTTAAAGCTGAATGGTAATATTGTTTATGCAAACAAGTTGCTTTTTAAGAACGGGGATAATAAGACTGCAACTCATTATGAATATAATGGAGTCGAATATCCGTTACCAACGCTGGATGAGCTGAGAGCTTCTATTGGAAAAGCAACACCGGAGCCAACAGTTGAGCCGACACAGGCACCAACGCCAACGCCAACACCTTCGCCAACACCTTCACCAACACAGGCACCAACGCCAACACCTACACCTACGCCAACGCCAACGCCTTCACCAACGCCAACACCTTCACCAACCCCAACACCTGTACCAACACCTACACCAGACATTCAGGTCAATAGTCATACTGACTATGACATAAATGCGTTGATAGCTTCTTTCCTAAGTGGTACTATCAGTTGGGAGGATGTGGAAACAAAATTACAAGAGTGGCAGTGTAAGTATGAAAGACATAAAACAACATCCACTGATTCGTGGACTTATTACTTTTATGATGATAAAGATAGGCTAATTGCAGAGCATCAAATTGGCACAGTAGGTGAAGATGAAACTGAAACAGGCGGCGGTGACTCTAATACCACTGTGAAAGACGAAGGAACAGTAGATTACGAGGAGAACACAAAAACAGATGTAGATGTCACTGGTACTGTTGATACCCAGACAGATGTGCATATAAACAACAAGGATATCGTTAACAGCAAGCCTGCAAGCAGTAAAAAAGTTGCACATGTGAAAACTTCCGGAGCAAAAATCCAATTTTTGGATAAAAATAACCGGGAATTGTATACTGGGTATATATATAACGATGGCACTTTCAAACTCTATACTCTGAAAGGCAAAAATGTAGGATCCGGCGGCTATATCAAGAAAAACAAAATTTTTCTTGTAAAGCTAAAAAATGGAAAATGGGGTATAATCAGTTTAAAGACTTTTAAAGTCCAGAAAATGGCAGGAAAGGTAAAAAAGGTTCAAAGAGACAAGCAAAGCTTTGTGGTCAATGTGATCATGAAGAACGGCAAGAAAAAGAATGTCCGGAATCTCAAGGTAAAAAA
This sequence comes from uncultured Clostridia bacterium, assembly GCA_947625295.1. Lineage (GTDB taxonomy): Bacteria > Bacillota > Clostridia > TANB77 > CAG-508 > CAG-269. The sequence continues at coordinate 26,129 of CANQNU010000014.1, forward strand.
GGGTAAATATACCCTCAATATCAACAAGGTTATAAGATAACATTTCAATGTACATTTAAAAGGCAGGCGGGATAGTTTTTTTATCCCACCTGCTAATTTTTTTATAAGAAAATTAAAAATCATTCTATTGACACTATGCGAATAATTTAATATAATAAAACAATAATTTTATCCAAGAATGAGAGGTAAATATGGAAAGAATAAAATTAAAAGATAGAATATTACCAATCTATACAAAAGGAGAAGAAATTTTTAATATGACATCACATATTGTAGGAGCTGTACTTGGTATTGTAGCAACAGTATTATGTGTTGTTTTTGCATCAGTGCATAGAAATGTATATGGAATAATAAGCGGAGCTATATATGGAGTGACAATGATTTTATTATATACTATGTCGAGTATTTATCATGGACTAAGCCCCAAAAGGTATTCAAAAAAAGTATTTCAAGTTTTAGATCACTGTTCAATATTTTTATTAATAGCAGGTTCATATACACCATTTGCACTATGTACACTAAGAGAATATGATTTATTAACAGGATGGCTTATCTTTAGTATTATTTGGTTTATAGCAATTTTAGGAATTACATTAAATTCTATTGATATAAAAAAATTTAAAATATTTTCAATGATATGCTATTTATTAATGGGATGGTGTATAATTGTAAAAGGAACTTTATTACCACAATTATTGGGAAAAAGTGGATTTATTCTTTTATTAGCAGGAGGAATTGCATATACAGTAGGCGCAATAATATATGGGTTAGGAAAAAAATATAAATATGCACATTCAATTTTTCACTTATTTATATTATTAGGAAGTTTTCTACAATTTTTATGCATATTATTATTTGTAATGTAAAATACAATAATAATACATATAAATTTAATAATTAATAATAGAAATAAAAGTAAAAATTATATAAAGCTTAATAAAAAAGCAGTGCCAAAATAATTATGTTTTGACACTGCTTTCACGCAATTACTTATTTAGTATAACATAAATAAAACAAAAAATCAAATTTAAAAAAATTAAAATAAACAAGAATAATGCATGAAAAACAAAGATATAATAATATAAATAGAAAAAGACTACCAAAAAAGGAAAGATTTAAATTTGTAAATATAAAAAAGATATGCTAAAATATAAATAACTTAAGAGAATACAATATAAAAATTTAATATACTATTAATTTACCCTGCATAGTGCGTATAGACAGAATTTTTAGAACCAACACACATTAAGAGGGGCCAAATCTCTGAATATGGCGTGCAAGCTCACATCAATA
>CANQNU010000015.1 GCA_947625295.1 uncultured Clostridia bacterium
AATATAAATAAAGTGCATCCACATAAATTTAGAAGAACAATGGCAACTATGGCTATTGATAAAGGCATGCCAATAGAGCAAGTACAAAAACTGTTAGGACATATAAAAATAGATACAACAATGGAATATGCAATGGTAAATCAAAATAATGTGAAGAATTCTCATAGAAAATATATTACGTGAAATAGAACAACAACTAAGAATAGAGTAAATAAAATATAAAAAGTAATTGTAATATTATAGACAAAATGATATAATTATACATATTTTTGTAAAAGGAGAAGGTTTTATATGGATAAGTTTAAAGAAATTAGACCTATAGTTCTTGGATTGGTTAAAAATGGTAATAAATTGTTAGTTAGTAAAGGATATGATGAAACAAAAAATCAAGAATTTTATCGATGTTTAGGTGGAGGTATAGAATTTCTTGAAAAGAGCAAAGATGCATTAAAGAGAGAATTTAAAGAAGAAATAAACATAGAAATAGAAATTGGCAAATTTTTGGGTATCTCTGAAAATATATTTAATTATAAAGGTAAAGATGCACATGAATTAATATTATTTTATGATGCATATATCAAAGATAAAGATTATCAAGAAAAATATGATTTAGTAGATGATGATTCGGAAACTGAGGCAATATGGGTAGATATTAATAAATTTAGAAATAAAGAACTTATTTTATATCCAGAACAGATTTTTAAATATTTGTAGACGGTTATATTAAAATAAAAGATATAGGATTGGAGAAAAAGTTATGAATAATTTAGTATTTTTTAATAAAAAAGCCAAAAAAGTTTGTGATAATATAAATAACTTTAGAAGTATATGGCCACCAAAAGTAGAAGATAAGGAAGTATTAAATGAATATTTAGATTCACGAGCGTTTGTATCAAATAAGAATGACAAAATTACAGAAATTGAAAATGATATGTCAAATGTTCAATGAAGTAATCAGAGCGACAAATTACAATAGTATATAAAGTTTGGATTGCTTTTTATAAACTTTGTAAATTCATGAAGGTTAGAAATTTAGATTAGTAATAATTTCTGGTTTGCTAAAAAAGAAAAAACTCTTTAAAATAGATATTATGTAGATTAAATCTACAAATATTTATTGAAAGGAGTTTTTTGATGTGTAATGAAGAAATAATTAAACACATGGAAGAAAAGGTGATATTAGAGATTTTCTAAAATATCTAGTAGAAGAATGTAAAAACAAAAGTGGGAAACTGGAAAAAGAACGCCAGATTCTTCTATAATGCTTGAAACTTTTTTTGTTGTAAAATTATTTTAGATATTGAAAAAAATTATTTAAAATGATATTATATGTAAAAATTAGAGGAGGGAAAATATAATATGAAAACATTATTAAAAAATGGAACATTAATTGACTATAAAACGAATACATTTGAAAAATATGACATTCTAATAGAAGACGATAAAATAAAAGAAATTGGAAAAGAAATTAAAACAGAAACTGACAAAATAATTGACTGTACAAATTTAAATATTATACCTGGAATGATTGATATGCATTGTCATCTAAGAGAACCTGGATTTGAACATAAAGAAACAATCGAAACAGGTAGCAAAAGCGCCGTTGCAGGTGGGTTTACTACAATTTGTCCTATGCCAAATACAAAACCAACTCCAGATAGCGCTATTGTTTTGCAAAAAATTATAGAAGAAGCTAAAAGAGTAAACTTATGTAATGTACTCCCATATGCATCTGTATCAAAAGGAGAAAAAGGAGAAGAATTAGTAGATTTTGAAGAACTAAAAAAAGCCGGAGCAATTGCATTTTCAGATGATGGAATGCCAGTAGTAAATAGTAAAATGATGAGAGAAGCTATTATTGAAGCAGATAAATTAGGAACTTTTGTTGCATCACATTGTGAAGAAAAATCAGTAGCAGCAGGAGCAATTAATGCAGGAAAAGTAGCAGACGAATTAGGGGTAAATGGGGTATTACCAGAAGCTGAAGAAATTATGGCTGCAAGAGAAATAGTAATATCAGAAACAAATAATGTAAGAGCGCATATATGCCATATAAGTACAAAAACAACAAAAAATATGGTAAGAGATGCAAAAAAAAGAGGAGTAAAAATAACATGTGAAACTTGCCCACATTATTTTACATTCACAGTAGAAGAAGTAAGAAAATCAGGTGTAAATGCAAAAATGAATCCACCATTAAGAGAAGAGAAAGATAGACAAGCAATTATAGAAGGATTAAAAGAAGGAACAATAGATGCTATCATAACAGACCACGCACCACATGCAGAAGAAGAAAAAAACAAAGGACTAGCATCTGCACCAAATGGAATTATTGGATTTGAAACAGCATTACCTGCAGAAATCATGAATTTAGTAGACACAGGAGACTTAAGTTATTTAGATTTAGTAAGACTAACATCATATAATCCAGCTCAATTATTAAAAATAGATAGAGGAACAATTGAAGTAGGAAAGATAGCAGATATTACAATTTTTGACCCAAATCAAGAATATATATACACAAAAGAAATGGTAGTATCAAAATCAAAAAACAGCCCATTTATTGGTAAAAAATTAAAAGGAAAAGTAAAATATACAATAGTAAATGGTAAAATTGTATATAAAGATTAAGTATTTTATATATTTTTATAAAAATGCTAAACACATAATGGAGGTAAACAAAAGTGAAAAAATGTGTAATAGCAGGATTTTCAGGAATAGGAAAAACAACATTAGGTAATAAAAATAAAAAAGATATACGCAAAGAGGAAATCCTCCTTATTAGATAAAAAAGAATATAGAATATCTTAATGTAATTGATAATTATGTTGAACAAAATAAAATAAAAACTATTGTATTAAATAAAAATGAAAATATTGAAAGTAAATTAAAGGAATTAAATTTATTAAGTTAAAATTTAAATAAAAATTATTAATAACTGATAAAAAACTTTTAAAGAAATGAGAAGAGAGGAAAGATAACATGAATGCAATGGATAATTTAATAAAAAAAATAAAACAAACAAATAATCCAACAGTAATGGGATTAGACCCAAGATATGAAATGTTGCCAAAATGTGTAAAAGATAAATACCCTGAAACATTAGAAGGAGTGGCAGAAGCAATCATTGAATTTAATAAATCTTTAATAGATGCAACATATGAAATTATTCCAGCAATAAAACCACAAATAGCCTTCTACGAAATGTATGGAATTCCAGGAATGGAAGCATTTAAAGAAACTTGTAAATATGCAAAAGAAAAAGGAATGATAGTAATTGCAGACGTTAAAAGAGGAGATATAGGTTCAACTGCTACACGGATATTCTAACGCTTTTTTAGGAAGAACAGCAATAGGAGAAAAAGAGGAAGCTATTTATGATGTTGATTTTGTTACAGTTAATCCTTACATGGGAACTGACTGCGTAAAACCATTTATTGATGATTGTAAAAAATATGGAAAAGGTATATTTATTTTAGTAAAAACTTCTAATCCTTCTTCAGGAGAATTACAAGATTTAAAATTACAAAATAATAAAGAAGTATATGCACAAGTAGCAGAATTAGTAGAAAAGTGGGGAGAAGATTTACGAGGAGAATATGGATATAGTAGTGTTGCAGCAGTTGTTGGAGCAACATATCCTGAACAATTATCTCAAATAAGAGAAATTGCACCACATACTTATTTCTTAATACCAGGATATGGAGCACAAGGAGGAAAGGCAAGTGATATAGCTCTAGGATTTGATAAAAATGGTCTAGGAGGAATTGTAAATGCTTCTAGAAGCTTAATGTGTGCTTATAAATCTGATAGATGGAAGAATCAATTTAAAGAAGAAGATTATGCAAAAGCTACAAAAGCAGAAGCTTTAAGAATGAAAGAAGAATTAAATAGCTTTATTCAATAGGAGAATATATGAAAGAAAGTGGATACAAAAAATACAGATAGAAGCAAAAAATAAGATAGTGTTAAATTCAAAAGAGACATTAGAAGACAAGCTAAAACAACTAAATCATATAGATTAATAAAGGAGGAAACAAAAATGGCAAAACAAGAACAAGCCAAATTAATAAAAAAAGAACAATTAAAATCAGACATATACAAATTTAGTGTGCAAGCACCAGAAATTGTAAAAGAAGCAAAGCCAGGCAATTTCATAGAAATAAGAGTATCAGACCAAACAGAACCATTTTTAAGAAGACCAATCAGTATTTATAATTTAGAAAAAGAAAATGGCATACTTGAATTTATTTTTCAAGTAAAAGGAAAAGGAACAGAAATTCTATCAAAAAAGAAAGAAAATGACTTAATAGATATTATTGGACCATTAGGATATGGAACTTTTAAATATGATCAATATAAGAACTTAGGAATTATAGGTGGAGGAATAGGAGTATTCCCATTATATGAGTTAGCTAAATGTGCAAAAAAAGACAATAAAAATGTTAATACATATCTAGGATTTAGAAATAAAGATTATGTAGTACTAGAAGATGAATTTCAAAATATATCAGATTATTTAACAATAACAACAGATGATGGAAGCTATGCTAAACAAGGTTTTGCTATTAACTTTTTAGAAAAAGATATAGAAGAAGGAAAAATAGATGCTATTTATGCTTGTGGACCATTACCAATGCTAAAAGCAGTACAAAAATTAGCAATTGAAAAAAATATTCCATGTCAAATTTCTTTAGAAGAAAAGATGGGTTGTGGATTAGGTGTATGTTTAGGCTGTGCTGTAAAAACTGCCAAAAGTCCTAAAGATGCTCCTGAATATTGGCATGTATGCAAAGCAGGACCAGTTTTCCAAGCAAAAGATGTAGAAATATAATTTATAAAATGAAAAGGAATGGAGGGATTAGATTAATGAATACAAAAGTAAATTTAGCAGGAATAGAAATGAAAAATCCAGTAACAGTAGCATCAGGAACATTTGGATATGGAAGAGAATATAGTGAATTTTTTGATTTAAGTAAATTAGGCGGAATAATCACAAAAGGAACATCATTAAAACCAAGAAGTGGAAACAAACCATCTAGAGTATGTGAAACAGCAAGTGGAATGTTAAATAGCATTGGACTTCAAAATCCTGGAGTAGAATATTTTGCAGAAAACGATTTACCATTTCTTAGAAAATTTGACACTGCAATTATTGTAAATGCATGTGGAAGCAGTATTGATGAATATGTTGAACTTTGTAAAATTTTAAATACATTAGATATTGATGGAGTTGAACTAAATTTATCTTGCCCAAATGTAAAAGCAGGATGTATGGCGTTTGGAAATACATATGAAGGAGTAAAACAAGTAACAAGTGAGGTAAGAAAAGTATTAGACAAACCTCTTATTGTAAAACTAACTCCAAATGTAACAGATATTGCATCTATTGCAAAAGCAGTAGAAGATGCAGGAGCTGATGGTGTTTCATTAATAAATACATTATTAGGAATGAAAATAGATATTGATAAAAGAAAACCAGTTTTAGCAAACAATACTGGAGGGCTATCAGGCCCAGCAATTAAACCAGTTGCTGTTCGTATGGTTTATCAAGTTGCTCAAGCAGTTAATATTCCAATTCTTGGAATGGGTGGTATTGTAAATGGAGAAGATGCAATCGAATTTATGCTAGCAGGTGCAAATGCTATTTCAATTGGTGCAGGAAATTTTATTGATCCATATACAAGTGTTAATACAATAAAAGGAATAGAAAATTACATGAAGAAATATAATATTGATGATATAAATAGCATTGTTGGAACTGTTCAAATGAATTAGAAAAATACTGTTGCTAATTTTTATAATTCAATTAAAGAAGCATAAAAAAATATAACAACATAAAAACACTTTTATTTAGATGGAAACATTAAAATAAAAGTGTTTTTTTCGAATTTAATTTAAAATATATTTCATAACTTTTTGTATTTCAACTTCTATAAGAGAGCAACTAACAAAAAAAATCGACACAAAAGCACAAAATTTTCAAAAAATATTGTATAAAAATTTTTAGTTTGATATAATCAAACTAATTGAATAATATACATTATTAAAAGGAGGTTTACTATGCAAGAAAACAATCAAAAAGAACAAAAATGTTGTTGTGGAGAAGAAAAAAAAGATAAATTTTTAGAAGAACTTTTTTCAACATATAAACCAATAAAAGACAATTTAATTCAAATGTTAAATGAAATTCAAGAACACTATGGATATGTTCCAATGTGGGTACAAAAAGAACTATCAGAATTTTTATCAGTCCCAATGGCTGAAATATATGGAGTTGTAACATTTTATTCTAGATTTTCACTAAAACCAAAAGGAAAATACAATATATCAGTATGCTTAGGAACAGCATGCTTTGTAAAAGGTTCCCAAAAAATTATGGATAGACTATTAGAAAGATTGAAAATTCAACCAGGAGAAACAACACCAGACGGAAAATTTTCAATAGAAGAAACAAGATGTGTAGGAGCATGTGGATTAGCACCAGTATTTACAATCAATGGTGAAGTATATGGAAAAGCAACTGTTCAAAAATTAGATCAAGTATTAGATGAGTTAATGAAATAAAATAATACAAAAAACGACAAAATACTTGAGACAAATGAAGACTGTCCCAAGTGTCTTAAAGGAGGTATTGAATGAAAACTATAGAAGAACTTCATAAAATTAGAAAAGATAAAAGAGAAGAGTTAGATTTAAGAGTTAATACAAAATCAGATACTCGTGAAAAACATATTCTTGTTTGCCATGGTACTGGTTGCACATCTTCAAAATCACCTGAAATTTTAAAAAGATTTAGAGAAATCTTAAAAGAAAAAGATATCAAAAATGTAAGAGTTATAAAAACAGGTTGTTTTGGATTATGTGCTAAAGGTCCAATTGTTATTATTAGACCAGAGGATACTTTTTATGCAATGGTAACACCTGATGATTGCGAAGAAATTATACAAACACATATTATAGAAGGAAACAAAGTTGAAAGATTGCTTTGCAAAGATATTGATGGAAATGTTGTTGATAGATTAGATGACCTTGCTTTTTACAAGAAACAAAAAAGAATTGCTTTAAAAAATTGTGGAGTAATTAATCCAGAAGAAATTGATGAATACATAGCTTTTGATGGTTATTTAGCTTTGGAAAAGGTTTTAACTGAAATGAAACCAGATGAAGTAATTAATATTATAAAAGAATCAGGAATCCGTGGTCGTGGTGGAGCTGGTTTCCCAACAGGTAAGAAATGGGAATTAACAAAAGCATATGAAGATAAACAAAAATACGTTGTATGTAATGCTGATGAAGGTGACCCAGGAGCATTTATGGATAGAAGTATATTAGAAGGAGATCCTCATTCTGTTTTAGAAGCAATGGCAATTGCAGGATATACTATTGGTGCAAATAAAGGATTTATTTATGTAAGAGCTGAATATCCAATTGCTGTTCAAAGATTAAAAATTGCTATAAGTCAAGCAAGAGATTATGGTATTTTAGGTAAAAATATATTTGGAACAGATTTTAGTTTTGATATTGAAATACGTTTAGGTGCAGGAGCATTTGTATGTGGAGAAGAAACAGCACTTTTAGAATCAATTGAAGGAAAAAGAGGTCAACCTAGACTAAAACCACCATATCCAGCTGAACATGGATTATGGGGAAAACCAACTTTAATTAATAATGTTGAAACATATGCAAATATTGCACAAATTATTTTAAAAGGTAGTAAGTGGTATTCTTCAATAGGAACTGAAAATTCAAAAGGAACAAAAGTATTCGCATTAGGAGGAAATGTAAATAATATAGGACTAGTGGAAGTACCAATGGGAACTACTTTAAGAGAAATAGTATATGACATTGGTGGAGGAATTCCAAATGGAAGAGACTTTAAAGCTGCTCAAACAGGAGGACCTTCTGGAGGATGTATTCCAAAAGAACACCTAGACACACCAATTGATTATGAATCATTAAAAGAAATTGGCTCTATGATGGGGTCAGGTGGATTAATTGTTATGGATGATACAAAATGTATGGTATCTTTAGCAAAATTCTATTTAGAATTCACAGTAAGTGAAAGTTGTGGAAAATGTACACCTTGTAGAATCGGAACAAAAAGAATGTTAGAAATCTTAGAAAAATTATGCAATGGAGAAGGTTCAGAATCAGATATATACAAATTAGAAAAGTTAGCAACAAATATACAAAAATCAAGTATCTGTGGACTTGGACAAAGTGCACCAAATCCAGTAATAAGCACGTTAAAATATTTCAGAGATGAATTTAAAGAACATGCAATTGATAAAGAATGTAAAACATTAGAATGTAAAGCACTATCAAAAATAACAATAGATGAAGAAAAATGTAAAGGATGTGGCTTATGCCAAAAACACTGTCCAGTTAATGCAATTGAAGGAGAAGCAAGAGAAAAGAGAACCATAAATCAAGAAAAATGCATCAAGTGTGGAACTTGTTTAGCAAATTGTCCTTTCCATGCAATTGGCTAATTTAAAGATTTTAAAATATAATTATGAGAATATTGCAAAAGAATAGAGGAGTTTTTAATTAAAAATATAGGAGGAGACTATGAAAGAAGAATTGATAACATTAACAATTGACGGTCAAGAAGTAAAGGCAAAAAAAGGTACAACAATCTTGCAAGCAGCAAAAACAGTAGGAATTGACATACCAACACTATGCTTTTTAAAAGACATCAATGAAGTAGGAGACTGCAGAATGTGTATAGTAGAAATAGAAGGAAGAAGAGGATTTGCTACATCTTGCATTCAAAAAGTTGAAGAAGGAATGGTAGTACATACGAACACACAAAACGTATCAGAAGCAAGAAGAGTAATATTAGACCTTATTCTTTCAAACCATCATAGAGATTGCTTAACATGTACTAGAAATGGAAATTGCGAATTACAACAACTAGCTAAGAAATTTAATGTTTTAGATATAGAATTTGAAGGAGAAATATCTGAACATGAAATAGATAATTTATCACCATCAATTGTAAGAGATTTTAATAAATGTATATTATGTAGAAGATGTGTTGCTACTTGTAAAAATGTACAAGAAATAGGAGCAATTGATTGTATTAATAGAGGATTTGAATCTTGCATATCAACAGTAGGAAATTATAGTTTAAATGATGTTAACTGTACTAACTGTGGCCAATGTATTCAGAGTTGCCCAACAGGTGCATTACATGAAAAAGAAACAATAGATGATGTTTGGATGAAACTAAAAGATCCAGATACTTATGTTATAGCACAAACAGCACCAGCTGTTAGAGTTGCCTTAGGTGAAGAATTTGGAATGGATATAGGAACAAATGTAACAGGAAAAATGGTAACAGCGCTTCAAAGATTAGGATTTGATAAAGTATTTGATACTAATACAGGTGCAGATTTTACTATTATGGAAGAAGCAAATGAATTTATCGAAAGATTTACTGAAAATGACAATTTGCCAATGATTACATCATGTAGTCCTGGATGGGTAAAATATATCGAAATGAATTATCCTGAATTATTACCACACTTATCAACTTGCAAATCACCACATCAAATGTTAGGAAGTTTATTAAAAACATATTATGCAAAAAAAGAAGGAATTAATCCTGAAAAAATATATGTTGTATCTATTATGCCATGTGTTGCTAAAAAATTCGAAAGACAAAGGCCAGAAATGAAAAATAACGGACTTTGTGATGTAGATAATGTAATTACTACTCGTGAACTTTCTAGGATGATTAAACAAGCAAATATTGAATTTGAAAATTTAGAAGAAAATAAATTTGATAATCCAATGGGAGAAGCAACAGGTGCTGGTGCTATATTTGGAACAACAGGTGGTGTTATGGAAGCAGCACTTAGAACAGCACAAGACACATTAACAGGAAAAGACTTGGATAAGATAGATTTTGAACAAGTTCGTGGAGGAGACGGAATAAAAAAAGCTACTGTTAATATAGCAGGAAAAGATATAAATGTAGTTGCAGCAAGCGGGCTTGCAAATGCTAAAAAGATATTAGAAGAAATTAAAGAAGGAAAAGCAGATTATCAATTTGTAGAAATTATGGCATGTCCAGGAGGATGTGTAATGGGTGGAGGTCAACCAATAAAAAGCTCAAAAATCCGCTCAGAGGTAGATGTAAGAAAATTAAGAGCAGATGCACTTTATTCTATTGATGAAAAAAGTACAATTAGAAAATCTCATGAAAATCCAGTTGTTAAGAAGATATATGAAGAATATTTAGAAAAACCAGGAAGTTATAGAGCAGAAAAATTATTACATACAAAATATCAAAAAAGAGAAAAGTATCAATTATAATTTAAAAAAGTTGCCAATGAGGTTATCCCTTTTTGGCAATATTTTTTATTATTTAACTACTCGCTCCCAGAAGAAAGTATTTATATATTTTTTCGTTATCCCCATTCTAAAAATTCTAACAAAAGTTTTCCAAACTTTTGAGAATTTTTGAACGGTCCCCACAATTTCACTCTCAAATATATAAATACTTTCTTCTTCGCGCTATTTTAGTTAAATTATTATAAATTAAGAAATTGCCAAAAAGGGATAACCTCATTGGCAACTTTTTAATAACTTATTAATTAATAAACTATCTACAATTTTGATTATTTTGTTTTTCGTTATTGTTATTATTGTTTTGATTATTATTTTTGTTGTTTTTATTATTTTTTTGATTTTCTTTATTTGACATGAAAAGCACCTCCATTCAAGATTTCAATAATATTGTTGCCTAAATGATTAAAAAATATGCGATAAATTTTAAAAAGATAATTTGTTTTTTATAACATATTAGTATATAATATCCATATAAAAATTTAACTATAAAATTTAAACTGCATAATATATAACAAATCGTAAAATAAATTGAGTGAATTTTTACTTTTACATTAAACTTATTATTTAAAATGACCTTGTATAATATAAAAATACAATTTTGATTTTTAAAGAATTAAAATTTGAAATTGAAAATAAGGAGAACTATAATGGAATTTAAAAACGAAAAATTAAATCAATTCAATGATTATATAAAATTTAGAAAAGTAGCAATTATTGGATTAGGTGTAAGTAATTTGCCATTACTTGATTATATGTATGAAAAAAAGGCGAAAGTAACAGTTTTTGATGATAGAGAAGAAGATAGTATATCAAAAGAAATTATGGAGAAAATAAAATCATACAATTTTGAATTTTTCTTTGGAGAAAATTCATTATCAAACTTAAAAGATTTTGACATTATTTTCCGTTCGCCAAGTTGCCTTCCAACTAGAAAAGAATTAGCAGAAGAAGCAAATAGAGGTGCTATTGTAACAACTGAAATAGAAATGCTTATGAAAATGTGTCCTTGTAAAATAATTGGTATTACAGGAAGTGATGGAAAAACAACAACAACAAGTATTATTCATCATATTTTAGAAAAATCTGGGAAAAAAGCATATTTAGGTGGAAATATTGGAACTCCATTATTTACAAAATTATCAGAGATGGAGCCTAATGATATTGTTGTATTAGAATTAAGCAGTTTTCAATTAATGGGAATGGAAATTAGTCCAGACATTGCAGTTATTACTAATATAACTCCAAATCATTTAAATATACATAAAGATTATCAAGAATACATAGATTCTAAAAAGAATATTTTCAAATATCAAAATGAAAATGGAATTTTAATTTTAAATTATGACAATGAAATTACAAGAAATTGTGCAAAAGAAGCTAATGGAAAAGTAATATTTTTTAGTAGCAAAGAAAAATTAGATAATGGATTTATTGTAGATGAAAAAATTATTAAACAATGCGATGACAAAATAAGAAAGCATATTTTAAATACAAACGAAGTATTATTACGAGGAAATCACAATTATGAGAATATTGCAACTGCAATTGCTGCAACAAGTTCATTAGTAAGTTTAGACGAAGCAATATCAGCTATTAAAGAATTTACCGCTGTTGAACATAGATTAGAATTTGTAAGAGAAATAGATGGAGTAAAATGGTATAACGATTCTGCTAGTTCTTCTCCAACAAGAACTATATCTGGATTAAATTCTTTTGATGAACCAATTACATTAATTGCAGGTGGATATGATAAAAATTTAGATTATGAACCAATTGCAAAACCAATTATAGATAAAGTAAATCATTTAATCCTTATGGGTCAAACATCAGGAAAAATATTTGATGCAGTGAAAGAAGAATTAGAAAAGCAAAACAAAAAATTACCAATCAATATATGCAATAACTTAGAAGAAACTATTAAATTAGCTAAGAAAGTAACAAAATCAGGCGAAGTTGTATTATTTTCCCCTGCTAGTGCAAGCTTTGACATGTTTAAAAATGCGGTAGAAAGAGGAAAAAAATTCAAAGAAATTGTACAAAAAATATAATAATTATCACAAAACAAAAAACCTCCCCATATAATATAAAAAACGAAGGAGGTTTTTTAATATGAACGAGCAATCCTATGAAGAATACATAAGAAGCATACTAGGATATCCTAGTGCATCTGCAAATATGAATAATTATGCAAATAATTCTTATAATAATATGGAAGGAAATATGTTTTCTAACCAAAATTCTAATAATCAATTATTGGAAGAATGTTATCCAGAAATATATAAGATTGTATATCCTATGGTAGTGAAAAGTTGTAGAAATAATACAAAACCATTAACTAGAGAATTAATAGAAGACATGACAGATGAGATTTATATGGCAGTTGAAAATGACCACAATGAAATAGGAATTAATATTACATTAAATAATGAAGTTAAAACATCAAATACGACTAATACAGCAAATACAATAAATACAACAAACAATAGAGCAATGCAAAATAGAAATACAAATTATTCACCAAGTCAAAATGCAAGAAAAGAAATAAATAAAGAAATAGCAGAACCAAAAAAAGAAGTAGAAAATAGGGGAGAAGACAGACAATTTAGAAATAGAAATTTAAGAGATTTGATTCAAATTTTATTAATAAGAGAATTATTAGGAAGACCTGGAGGTCCTGCTATGCGTCCACCAATGCCTCCACCACAAAGACCACCATTTCAAGGAGGTGGATATAATCCAAGACCTGGTTTTGGACCAAGACCACCAATTATGCCAAGAGGTCCTTTAAATTATGAAGATATTTATGAATAAACTAAAAAGTCATGCTAAAATAAGTATGACTTTTTTAAAATTAATGAAATAACTCTTACACATAAAATATGATAAAAATTTTTGCATATATTTTTTTCTTTTGTAAAAAATAATACTGATAAACTATGAAAGGTGGTAAAATTATGAAAGTAAATGAATGTATGTGTAAAGATGTATGTTGCATAAAATCTGATACAAAATTAAATGAAGTTGCAAAATTAATGAGCGAAAATCATATAGGATGTATTCCAGTTTGTGATCAAAATAACTCAATATGTGGAATTGTTACAGATAGAGATATTCTTTTAAGAAGTGTAGCATGCGAAAAAGATCCAAAAACAACTCCAGTAAGTGAAGTAATGACATGTGATGTATGTACTTGTAAACAAGATGATGAAATGACAAATGCAGAATCTATGATGGCTCAAAACCAAATTAGAAGATTACCTGTATGTGATGAACAAAATCATGTAATAGGAATTTTAACATTAGGAGATTTAGCACAAAACAATAGTGATTTAGGAAAAAATGAAGTATGTACAACAATAGAAAATATTTGTAACTGCAATGGTCAAGTAAAAAATGCTGAATAAAACATCAAATTATAATATGTTTTTAAATTTTCAATTTTATTTTAAAGGACGGATATTCTCCGTCCTTTTGCATATAATAAAAATAGGAGTAAAAATATGGTATATGATGTTTCTTATTGGACAAGAGTGGGAAAAAGAATTTTATATGTAATTCTCATTTTATTAGGTTTATATGTGGGGTTAAAATTATCCATTTTTTATATGCCTTTTTTAGTTGCATTTATAATTTCTCTTATTATAGAGCCAGCAATCAAATTTATTATGAAAAAAACAAATTTAACGAGAAGAGCAAGCTCAATTATAATATTTATAATTGTGTCAGTTATTATATTGGGAAGTTTAACATGGTTGATTATTACTTTATTTTCTGAATCTTCTAGTTTATTACAAGGCTTAAACGATTATTATTATAAAGCACAAGAAATTTTTGGAAACATTATTTCTAATTTTGATTTTGATAAAATTCATTTATCTAATGAAATTTTAAATGTAATCCAAAATTCAACAGATGATATTCTAAGCAATATATCAAATTGGGTTAGAAAATCTTTAACAGGTTTAATAGATTTGATTACAGGATTACCTTCTATTGCAATATGCATAGGTATTACAGTTGTTGCATTATATTTTATTTGTGTAGATAAAATCTACATATTAGACCAAATAGAACATCATTTACCGAAATTATGGATAAAAAAAATAGGAAGTCATTTAAGAGAATTAATAAAAACTTTAGGAGGATATTTAAAAGCAGAAGTAAGCTTAATATTTATTTCTTTTGTTATTTCTTTAGTAGGATTATATTTTTTAAAAATAATAGGGTTTAATGTCCAATATCCATTATTGATGGCATTATTTATAGGATTTGTTGATGCATTGCCAATATTAGGCTCAGGAACAGTTATGATACCTTGGGCAATTATTTGCGGAATTAATGGAGACATTAAATTAGGAATTTCAATTATTGTGTTATTGATTATAATGTCTATTGTAAGGCAAATTTTAGAACCAAAATTAGTAAGTAAAAATATAGGAGTTCATCCAATTTTTACTTTAATTGCAATGTATACAGGGTTTAAAGTAATTGGGGTAATTGGATTATTAATAGGTCCTATTGTCTTAATTATTGTAAAAAATATTTTTTCAAGTCTTATTGATCAAGGCGTATTTAAAACAATTTTTGATAAAAACTAATATTGTAAGATAATTGCTTAAAATTAATTATTCTATAAATAATAAACTACTCGCTCCCAGAGAATAATATTTTTATATTTTTTCGTTATCCCCATTCTAAAAATTCTAACAAAAGTTTTTACAAACTTTTGAGAATTTTTGAACGGTCCCCACAATTTCACTTCTAAATATAAAAATATTATTCTCTTCGCGCTATTTGTATTTTAATGTAATATTAAGAATAATTAATTTTAAACAATTATCTTGCAACTTCTGATATTTTATGTTAATATATAGCATAGATAATTAAGCAGTAACTTTTAATTAAAAATTTAATGAAAGTGAGGAATGAATATGAGAGAATATTATGAAATTGAATTTCGTATGGGGCGGATTATTTGTACAGATTCAGAAGATATAATCGCATGTCCATTATATTATGCTAACGGATATGTAATTTGTGATGGCGTAATTTTTGAAGGTTTTTTAAACTGTGACTACATCTGCGGAATTTATAACGAACAAGAAAAGAAAATGTCTCTAGAAATGTTATATGAAGATATGATAATAGAAAAAGAAGAAGTTGATGGTCAGTATCAAAATTATATAGCTCCAATATGGAAAACTTATTCTTTTTCTAGAGTGTTAGAACAGTTCAAAGGACTAAAATGTAAGTCTTTTGCTATGGCGGACTATATTCATGAAGTTTGCTGTACTGCAGAATTTTATGATTCAATTAAAGATCCATATCTTAAAAGTTACATTAATCAAGAATTAAAAAGGTTAAAGAGAGAAAATTTTATTTAAAATGAGCCCTATAAAAAGGAAGCCTGCAAAGTGTAGTATTTGCAGACTTTCTTTTTAAATTTGAGGATAAACCACAAGTTTTACTATTCCCATTCAATTGTTGCAGGTGGCTTAGAAGTAATGTCATAAACAACACGATTAACATGTTCTACTTCATTTACAATTCTAGAAGAAACTTTTTCTAAAATTTCATAAGGAATTTTACTCCAAACACCTGTCATAAAATCAGTAGTTTCAACTGCACGAAGTGCAATTGTATAATCATAAGTTCTTTCATCACCCATAACACCAACAGATTTTAAATTTGTTAGTACTGCAAAATACTGATTTATACTTTTGTGTAAACCTGCATTTGCAATTTCTTCTCTAAATATACTATCAGCGTCTTTTAAAATAGTTAATTTATCATCTGTAATATCTCCAATAACACGAATTGCTAGTCCAGGACCAGGGAAAGGTTGTCTATAAACTAAGTTTTCTGGAATACCTAATTCTAATCCAGTTTTTCTAACTTCATCTTTAAATAAATCTCTTAATGGTTCTACAATTTCTTTAAAATCAACATAGTCAGGTAATCCACCAACATTATGATGACTTTTAATAACAGAACTTTTTCCAAGACCACTTTCTATAACATCTGGATAAATTGTTCCTTGAACTAAAAAGTCTACTGTTCCAATTTTTTTAGCTTCTTCTTCAAATACTCTAATAAATTCTTCACCAATAATTTTTCTTTTTCGTTCAGGATCGGTTACGCCTGCAAGTTTATTTAAGAATCTATCTTTAGCATTAACTCTGATAAAATTCAAATCATAATTTTTAGTAAATATTTCTTCAACTTCATCACCTTCATTTTTACGAAGAAGACCGTGGTCAACAAATATACAAGTTAAATTTTTACCAATAGCTTTAGAAAGTAAAACTGCTGCAACTGAAGAATCAACACCACCAGATAGGGCACATAAGGCTTTTTTATCTCCAATTTTTTCTTTTAAATTTTTAATAGAATCTTCAACAAAAGAAGTAATTTGCCAATCTCCAGAACAATTGCAAATATTAAATAAAAAGTTTTTTATAACTTGTGTTCCATTAATAGAATTATTTACTTCTGGATGGAATTGAATTCCATATAATTTTTTCTCTGCGTTTTCCATAGCAGCATTTGGACAAGAATCAGTATATCCAATATTTTTAAAGCCATTTGGAACTTTTTCTACAAAATCAGTATGACTCATTAAAAATTTGTTATCTTCATTAAATCCTTGAAAAAGGAGAGAGGCATTGTCAATTTTTACATTTGTTGTTCCATATTCTCTTTTATTTGCTCTTGCAACTGTACCATTTAAATTATTTGTCATAAGCTGCATTCCATAACAAATACCAAGTACAGGAATTCCCAAATCAAAAATTCCTTCTGCACATTTTGGTGCATCTTCTCCATATACACTTGCTGGACCTCCAGTGAAAATTATTCCTTTTGGATTTTTTTCTTTTATTTTTTCAATTGTAATGTTATATGGTACTACTTCTGAATATACATTACATTCTCTAACTCTTCTTGCAATTAATTGGTTGTATTGTCCTCCAAAATCTAATATTAATATTACTTCATTTTTCAATTTTTTTACCTCCAAAAAATTAAATTTGTTACATTTTATCACATTTTAATATAATAAGTAAATATTTTATTAATTTATATAAAAAAATTGAAAAATGAAGAATTTTATTTTGAATAAGAAACGGTAATAAACACTATAGCTAAATTGACAAAAATCAACATAAATGTTATAATTTAAGTATTAAATATAGAAAGGAGAAAATCTTTATGCGGTATATGAACTTTATATGCGATTATTGTGAGCTTATCACAATAGAATTACTTGAAAGGATAAAATTAGGAAAAAAGAATAGTGAACTTTTTGGAGTTGGGGTATATTCTGATGAACTTGTTTTTAGCAAGTTAAAAAGAAGAGCATTAAGACCTTATGTTGAACGGGCACAAATTATTAGTGCAATTAAAGGAGTAGATTTTGTTTTTGAAGTAACAGATGAAAATAAAATTGAAGTGATGAAAAAACAATTTTATAAACTGGATTCCAATAACAAAAAATACAAAATTGGTTATGCACCAGGAACATATGATTTGTTTCACCAAGGTCATTTGGAGCACCTAAGAGAAGCATATAGCCAATGCGAAAAATTAATTGTAGGAATAAACGATGATGAATTAGTACATTCGTATAAAAACAAGTATCCTATGATGAACGCAGAGGAAAGGTCGCGGATTGTTGCAAATTTGAAATTTGTGTCAGCTACTTATATTGCCAATACTTTAGAAAGAAAGGGTGCTAATGATTGGATTAAAGAAAAATATGGCTCAGGCATTGATGCAGTATTTATAGGTAGTGACTGGGAAAACCAGGATTTGCACAATGCGGAAAACCTCAACATTGTTTTTACAACGAGAGATTCTGAATTGATGAAAGTAAGGAGTTCTTCTTATTATCGCGAAGAGATTAAAAAATGGTAAAAATTTGCCATTAAACAGAA
This sequence comes from uncultured Clostridia bacterium, assembly GCA_947625295.1. Taxonomy (GTDB): domain Bacteria; phylum Bacillota; class Clostridia; order TANB77; family CAG-508; genus CAG-269. Next base: position 18,297 of record CANQNU010000015.1, read on the forward strand.
AGGTATGTAGTATTTTATATATTACATACCCTTTTTGTTTTTAGTGATAGATATATTTTGTTTGACAAGAAATTATACAATATATATAATATTTATAATTAAAAGGAGGAATTTATATGCCTGGATATGTAATACACTTAGCAGTTGCTAAAGAATATGCTAAAAAGCATAAAAAAGAAATAGAAAATTACAATAAATTTATTGATGGAGTCATTTATCCTGATAGTGTTACAGACAAATCTATTACTCATTATGGAGCAAAAAGTAGCAAAGTAAATTTAAAAGAATTTTTATTACAAAATAATATAGAAGATAGTTATAATAAAGGATATTTTTTACATCTTGTTACAGATTATTTATTTTATAACAAATTTTTAGACTATTTTTCAAATGATATTTACAATGATTATGATATACTAAACGAATTTCTTGAACAAAAATATGATGTAAATATTCCTATATCTATTCAAAATTATGTTTTTTATAAAAAAGGAGAGACAAAAATTTTAAATTTAAAAGATATTATTGAATTTATAAATAAAGTATCTAGTTATAATTTGTGTGACATAAAAAATATGGTTTTAAAAGATGATATATATTGGAACACTTTTAAAGAATTGAAAAATTTAAACTAATTCAACATTAATTTTATAGGTATTAAAAATAAAATATTTATAATTTAATTATTTAAAAATTTATAGTTGTAAAAGTATAATTGACATAACTTTAATAAAATAGTATAATTATGTCATGTTACTGTTTTAATTAGTAATAATATTTATATACTAATTACAGAGCTAATTGAAATATCATAATAAAAGGAGGGACAAATTATGAGTGTAGTAAACAACAAACATTATGATGTAATAGTAGTGGGAGGAGGTCCAGCAGGAGCATTTTTTGCATATGAAATGATGCAGCGGAATCAAGACAAGAAGATTCTATTAATTGACAGGGGAAAAAGAGTAGAAGACAGAAGTTGCCCTGAGCAAGAATGTGGTAAGTGTCTTAAGTGTAAACCATATTGCCACATAACAAATGGATTTTCAGGCGCCGGGGCATTTTCGGATGGAAAATTGTCTTTATACAATCCCGAAGATGATGATTTTTATGTAGGTGGAAACTTGCATAAGTATATCGGTGTAAATGAGACAAAAAAATTGATTGACTATACCGACCAAATATATTTAAAGTTTGGTGCAACAAAGAAACTTGAAGGTATAGAACATAAAAATGAAATTGCTCATATCCGAAAAGCAGCCGAAAATATCGGGATTGATTTAATAAACATCCCCATCAGACATTTAGGTACAGATAAGGCTCACGAACTTTATAAAAAGATTGAAGAGTTCTTAGAAAAATCCGGAGTAACGCTAAAATTCCAGGCAGAAGTAACAGATTTAATCATATCAGATGATAATGAAATCAGAGGCGTAGAATGTAAAGACTTATTGTCTAATGAAACTTTTTTTGCCTATGCGGAAAAAGTTGTAATTGCAGTAGGTCGAGTTGGTTCAAACTGGCTTTTAAATATGTGCGAAGCACATAAAATTGAATCTTCACCAGCAACTCTTGATATCGGAATCAGATATGAACTGAACGACTCTGTTATGCAAGATATCAATAACTTGATGTATGAGGCAAAATTTATTGGGAAACCTAATCCTTTCAATGATAAGGTCAGAACATTTTGCCAAAATCCATCAGGTTTTGTATCAACAGAAGTATACGACGGTGGGATTGTATGTGTAAACGGCCATTCATGCAAAGATAGGAAAAGTACAAATACCAACTTGGCAATATTAGTATCTATTAATTTGAAAAATGTAACTAACCCAATGGAATATTCTCGCAATATTGCAAGAAATATGAATGCTCTTGCAGGAGGCGACGTTATAGTCCAAAGGTTAGGAGACATCAGAGTTGGAAAAAGGACTTGGCCGGAAGAATTAGAGAAAAACCCTATCATACCTACACTGAAATCCGCAAAACCTGGAGATTTAAGCTTAGCAATGCCATATCGTGAATTAACAGATATTTTAAACTTTATTGATTCATTGGCTGTGGTAATTCCAGGATTTGCAGATGCGTACAATCTATTGTATGGACCGGAGTTGAAATTTTACAGTAACAAAGTAAATATCAGCTCTAACTTTGAAACAAATATCAAAGGCCTTCATACAATCGGAGACGGATGCGGCCTTACAAGAGGTTTGATGATGGCATCAGCTTCAGGAGTTCAATTAGCAAGGACATTGTATCAATAATAAAGATACAACAAAAAAAGTAAGGGGACTTTTTAGTCCTCTTACTTTTTGTATACTATAAAAGTAACGCATTTCTATTATATAGAATTTTATTCTTTCATAGCACTCCGCTTGTAGGAATATAACTTTCATCAGGAGGATAAACAAACTCATCGTTAGGTTTATCAGTATTTTTTATTTCAGTAACTTTTATAATAGGCATATCACCATGATAATTACCTTTTGTAATTTCACCTGTTATCTCAACCCAAGTATTATCTTCAAAATCTTTTGCTTTATCATATTCACACAAAAAACCAACAATAACATATTGTCTATCAGAAGAAATAATCATATCTCTAGATAAAATGAATTGATTATCTTTTAAATCTAAAACTCTGTAAATATAACCAGTAAAATTAATTTTTGTTCCAATATAATCATCAATATTTTCATGAACTGTTTTTAAGACACTAGTGTAATTTTTAGTAGTTAATTTAGATACTTTATTTGGGGGAATACAACTATAATTTTCTTGTGAACTATTAGCACCTGTAAAAATCCTAAACATTATAATTCCTACAACAATAATTAAAAAAATAATCATACATGAAAAAAATATTTTATAAACTTTACTTCCGTTTACTTTAACATTATAAACAAACATAGTGATTCCTCATTTCTAATTGAAGTTAGTAAATTGTATGAATTTAATTTTTAAAATATGATTTTGCTTTCTAGAATTCAATTTAATAAATTTGAAAAATCAAGCGAATTGAAAGTAATTTGAAATTAGAAATTCTTTATCAATTTTATGGAAAGAGTTCGTGCTTGACACGGAAGGGAGCCATAAAATTGATTTAGAATTTCTTTGAAAATTAGCTTGAACGAGCTATTTTTCAAATTTATTAAATTGAATTCTAGAAAATATAATAATGATATAGTTACAATTATAGTCATATAAAACATTTTTTTCGCAAAATTACTTGCTAAAAAGATATTTTAATGATATAGTATTAAAGTATAAAAATATTTAAACCTAGGAGGATAAGAACAATATGAAGTTATTTAAATCATATAGCGAAAAAGAAGTCAAAAGAGTAAAACCATTAGTAGATAAAATTAATAGTTTAGAAGAAGAAATGTCAAAATTAAGTGACAGTGAATTAAGAGGAAAAACAGAATATTTTAAGAAACAATTAAAAGAAGGGAAAACATTAGATGATATATTACCTGAAAGCTTTGCAGTAGTTAGAGAAGCAGCAAAAAGAGTTTTAGGAATGAGACACTTTGACGTTCAATTAATCGGTGGAATAATCTTACATCAAGGTAGAATTGCCGAAATGAAAACAGGAGAAGGAAAAACATTAGTTGCCACACTTCCTGTTTACTTAAATGCACTAGAAGGAAAAGGAGTTCATGTTATTACAGTAAATGACTATTTAGCCAAAAGAGATAGTGAATGGATGGGAAAACTATATAAATTTTTAGGACTTTCAGTAGGACTAGTTATTGCTGGTATGGAACCAAAAGAAAAGCAAGAAGCTTATAATGCAGATGTAACATATGGAACAAACAACGAATTTGGATTTGATTATTTAAGAGACAACATGGTTATTTATAAAGACCAATTAGTTCAAAGAGGATTGCATTATGCAATCGTCGATGAAATAGATAGTATCTTAATAGATGAAGCAAGAACACCCCTAATTATATCAGGTCATGCAAATGAATCTTCAGATTTATATAAAAAAGCTGACAATTTTGTAAGCAAATTATCACCAAAAGTTATTGTAGAAGAAGATATAAAAGACTATGACCAAGCAGAAGACAATGAAAAATATGATTATATTGTCGACTTAAAAGCAAAATCTGCATCACTAACACAAAAAGGTATCAAAAAAGCAGAAGAAGCATTCAATCTTGAAAACTTCAACGACTTAGAAAACTCTACACTAGTACACCATGTTAATCAAGCATTACGTGCACACGGAATTATGAAAAAAGATATAGACTACATTGTAAAAGATGGAGAAGTTTTAATTGTAGATGAATTCACAGGTCGTATCATGTATGGTAGAAGATACAACAATGGATTACACCAAGCAATTGAAGCAAAAGAAAAAGTAAAAATTGCAGATGAATCAAAAACATTAGCAACAATAACATTCCAAAACTTCTTCAGAATGTATGATAAATTATCAGGTATGACTGGTACAGCAATGACAGAAGAAGCAGAATTTGAAGAAATATATAATTTAGATGTTGTAGAAATACCAACAAATAAACCAATGATTAGAAAAGATGAAAATGACGTTATTTATAAAAACGAAAATGCAAAATATAAAGCAATTGTAGAAAATGTAAAACAAAGTTACCAAAAAGGACAACCAGTATTAATTGGTACAGTTTCAATTGAAAAATCTGAAAAATTAAGCAAATTACTAAAACAAGAAGGAATTAAACATGAGGTATTAAATGCAAAATATCATGAAAAAGAAGCTGAAATTGTTGCACAAGCAGGTAAATATGGAGCAGTAACAATTGCTACAAACATGGCAGGACGTGGTACAGACATTATGCTTGGAGGAAACAGTGAATTCTTAGCAAAAGAAGAAATGAGAAGAAAAAACATTTCTCCAGAATTAATAGAAGAAGCGAATACTTATTATGAAACAGAAGATCCAGACATTTTAAAAGCAAGAGAAGAATTTAGTAACTTAGTAAAAAAATATGATGATGAAATCAAAGAAGAAAAAGAAAAAGTTATTAATGCAGGTGGCTTAAAAATTATTGGTACAGAAAGACATGAATCAAGAAGAATTGACAACCAATTAAGAGGACGTAGTGGTCGTCAAGGAGATATTGGTGAATCTAAATTCTTCATAGGATTAGATGACGATTTAATGAAAATCTTTGGTGGAGATACAATAACAAAAGTATATAATACACTTGGAGCAGACGAAAATATGCCAATTGATTCAAGAATGATATCAAAAGCAGTTGAAAATGCACAAAAGAAAGTAGAAGGTAGAAACTTTAGTATTCGTAAAAATGTTTTAAAATATGATGATGTAATGAATGCACAAAGAGAAATTATTTACAAACAAAGAAGAGAAGTACTAGATGGTGAAAATATTCACGATAGCATTATAAAAATGATAGAAGAAGTAGCAGACAGTATTGTAGATATGTTTATAGAAGGCGAAGAACAACAACTAAATATAGAATCATTAAATACTGAAATTATGAATATATTTGGAATTGACATGTTAACATTCATTAAAGAAAATAAAGATAATACACCAAACATTACAGAAGAATTAAAGAAAAAAGCAATGGAAATCTATGCACAAAAAGAAGAAGAAGTTGGTTCAGAACAAATGAGAGAACTTGAAAGAGTTGTTATGTTAAAAGTTGTTGACGAAAAATGGATGAATCATATTGACAGTATGGATGAATTAAAAAATGGTATAGGACTTCGTGCTTATGGGCAAAAAGATCCTGTTGTACAATACAGACTTGAAGGATTTGATATGTTTGACGAAATGATAAGTGACATTAAAGTTGATGTAACAAAAATTTTAATGCATATTAGACAACAAGGGGAAGCAAGAAGACAAGAAACAGCAAAAATTACAGGAGCAGCTTTAGAGGCAATTCATAGTGTAGATGGAGGAGCAAAAATAGGTACAGATGTTGATAAAACAGTAAGAAATGAAGAACCTAAAGTTGGTAGAAATGATCCTTGTCCATGTGGTTCGGGCAAAAAGTATAAGAATTGTTGCGGAAAGAATCAATAATATAAAAATAAAAGAGTGTATCCAAAAATTAAAATGGTACCTATAAAATAGACAGTATAAAAAGAGTGATTTTTATACAATAGCTATTTTATGGGGCCATTTTTTGTTGTATAATTTTTGAGAAAGGAGAATTATGAGTAAGTTAAGATTTAGTAAAGAAGATATAGAAAAATTAAAAAACAATCCATATATTTTAAATATTTCAGAAAAAGCTATAACATATACAGATGAGTTTAAAGAAAAGTTTATTGAATTATATAATAAAGGTAAAATGCCAACTGAAATATTTAGATTATGTGAAATATATCCTGAAATTATTGGTCAAAAAAGAATAGATATGGTTGCATATCGTTTAAAGAAAAAATTTGAATATGGAGAAAATGTAACAGATAAAAGGAAAGAATTTTCTGGTAGACCGAAATCTAAGGAATTAACAAAAGATGAAGAAATTCAGCGACTGAAACATAAAATACAGTATCAAGAACAACAAATAGAATTTCTAAAAAAAATTTCCTTTGTAGAGAAAAAAGCCAAATGGGCATCGTCCAAGAAAAATATGAAGTAATTATTAAAATGTTATCTAAAGATAATAATCAATTAAACATTAAATGGCTCTGTGATGTTGCTGGGGTTTCTAGGTCAGGTTTTTATTCATATAGAAATAGAAAAATCAATCCATCCAGAAAAGAACTTCAAGATAGAGAAGA
>CANQNU010000016.1 GCA_947625295.1 uncultured Clostridia bacterium
TGCTAATTTTGATTCTCCTACTGTTCCTGCAATAGGTGTGTTTTCATCTCCTGTTGCTGTTACTACATCCCTCCATGCATACTTAGCCACATGTGCACTGTATGTCAAGGTTGGTTGTGGTGTAGTTGCTGCTTTAACTGTTGACATTGGTGCTAATGTAGACATTACAGTTGCTGCAGCAGCGATAGTTAAACTGCTCTTTAAAAAATTTTTCTTTCCCATTTTTTATTCCTCCTTCTTTATTATGGATTATTATTTTTTTTTAGAATAGCAATTCTGTATTTTTTTATATCATAACGGACAAAAATTGTCAATATATTTTATAAATTTTTTTTATATTATTTTTGTTGAGTTTTTCACGGTTTTCCGTATTTTTCCAATTATTTTTTTCATATAAAAAGTCTAGAAAATTCTAGACTTTTTATTTTAACTTTTTATACTCTCTTTAGTGCAGTATTTTTCTTGTATTTTTTTATAGATAGAAATACAAATTAAAACGGTAATAATTCCTACAATAACGCCGGTTAGATCAATTAAAACATCTTGCCATTGTGCTGATCTTCCTGGAACAAAACTTTGATGATATTCATCTGAAATAGCATACAATAGTCCAGTTGCTACGCTTATTGTACTTCTTTTCCATAGTGGTAACTGATATGTACTTACAAAACTCATCATTAGTACACCCACATATGCATATATTGAAAAATGAGCTAATTTGCGAATAATTGGTTGTGCTTTTTCGACAATTTCTTGTTTTTCGTTTTCACTTAAATTTTTAGTGGATGGAAATATATTAACTATGTTGATTATAACATTTCCACTTCTTTCACTAGACTCTGTTGCATTTTCTTCTGAAAATTGAAAAATTGTATAAAATGTCCATACTAATAATGTAATTAATATAATTCTAAATATATTTTTCAACATTTTTTCCTTTCTATTGTTCCTTTCTATTATTCTTTGTAAAATTTATTAAATATTTTTCCTTTCCATTAGTCTTTGCAAAACTTATTAAATATTTTTCCTACTTGTTTGCCAAATGCATGAATAGAATAATGATCTTCAAAAAACTGTTTCTCATTTTTGCTCATTTTATTATATTCTGTTTCATCTTGGTATAACTTTTCAATTGCTTGTAATAAATCGTTTTTTTGTTTTTTAATAATATATCCATTAATTCCATCTTGAATATAATCTTTAACTGTGTTAGATTCTGTACAAATAATTGGCTTTCCTAATTGCATAGCTTGTAACATAACCAATTGACCAGAAGAAATGTTTTTCTGCATCAATGGAATTACAACAATATATGATTTTGCTAACATGTCAAAATAACGTTGGTTATATACATTTGTGTAAATTGATATATTATTTGTTGGTTTTAATTTGCATTCATCTGAAATGATTGTAACTTTATATTTAGTATCTTTTAGTGTTCTATATAAAAAGTCGTAATCTCTATTTGATCTTCCACAAGCTAAAATTGTTTTTTCTTCACTTTGCTTTACGTCTTGTACTTGGATAGGTTCAATTCCTAAACAGCAAAACTGAAATTTATCTTTGCTTGCATCAAATATCTCTGAATAATAGTTACATTCTTGTTGAGAAAAGCAAATAAATTTATCAACATAGTCGCTTTGTACAATATATTTCATAAATCTTCTATAAATATTACCGAAGGATTCCTTTCTTTTCTTTATAAATAAAAGTCATCACAATTAATCGATTATATTTTTTTGTATGAAATAATCTACAATAAAAAGCATATAACAATCCATAGAATTGTTGCCAAGCTATAATATTTTTATATTGTTTTCTCTTAAAAAATATCGTCAAGGGAAATAAAAAATATTTTAAAATACGTATGGAATCTGAGAATGGTTTTTGTCTTTTATGGTTGCTCACAACGCCACATTCTTCCCATTCCATATTTGTTTCTTCTTGTAATGATTTTTTAAATTCCCAATCATCTATTTTTGGGAAATCAATTAAGATGACATTTTTTGTTTTTCCCATTTTATCTTCCTTCCTTTTTCTATAAAAAACAAAATGATAATAGAAACAGTAATTGATAATATAACTACTAGTCCCACTTTTTGTATATATGTTATTTGTTTAAAATAATTTTGAACAATTATCCTAATCCATACATGGTTTAAATAAATTGGTAAACTTAATTTTTCTAAATAATAGCAAAACGAATTGTTTGCTAAGTTATATCCTATTGTTTTTTCACTTAATGCAATAGATATCGACACACATAATATTAAAAGCATAATAAAATCATAATTCGTAGAAACATTTGCAATGTTTGCAATAAAGAATATAGATATAAATCCTGTTAATTCAACAATTTTCAATATAAATTTTGCAAATTTTGTAAAATCAATTGTCTTTAATTTTTCAACAACCTCATACAAAATAGCTCCTAATGCCAATTCGAAAAATGCTCTTAGTATTCCTGCATACATTATTCCAGTCCAATCAAATATAACAGTTAATTTTCCATATTGATGAGATATCCATCCACTAACAAATATAACAATTATTGGTGCTATAATATGTGTAAAATTCTTCTTATATTTACGTATCAATGGATATAAAACTAACATACAAATTAGCATGGCAGATATATACCAAACTGGTGCTAATGGTCGTGTTTTTTGGATACTAGACATATCTAAAAATAGTAATTGCCAAATAGAATTAATAATTTGACTTTTTGTGTAGTTTTCAGTAATGCATTTGACTATCAAAGAAATAATAAATGCTACTAATATATATGGAAAAAATGCTTTTATTTTTTTCCATATATATTGTGAAGTTTCTTCTGCTATGTTTTTAGTATCATCTGATTGTTGCATAGCTTTTTTTGTCATAAAATATCCTGATACTAAGAAGAAAAATTCTACTGCAATTGATCCATATGGAAAAAGAACAAAACTCTCTCCTTTACTTACAGTTGTTACATGATAAATAACAATCATTATGCTAAACATAAATTTCCAAAAACTAATACTTCCATTGCGTGTATTTGTATTTTTTTTCATACAATCTTCTCCCCTATTTGCTACTTTGTCGACCAATAGAATAATATTCTATTCCCTCTTTTTGCATTTCTGCTAAATTGTATATATTTCTTCCATCATATACTAATGGTGTTTTCATTAATGTTTTATATTCCTTTGGCTTTATTTGTTTGATTTCTTCCCATTCTGTAAAGATAAAGCATACATTTGCTCCAGTTAATGCTTCTTTTGGTGTATTTACGAATGTTATTTTATCTTGATATTTTCTTTTAGCATTTTCCATTGCTACTGGGTCATATGCATATATTTTTGCACCTTGTTCTAATAACAAGTTAATGTTGTCAACTGCAGGTGATTCTCTTAAGTCATCTGTTCCTGGCTTAAATGCTAAACCTAATACAGCTACTTTTAAGCCATTAAATGTAATTAGTCTTTCATTTGCTTTTTTATATAATTTGGTTTTTTGTGATTCATTTACTGCTACAGCAGCATCTATTGTTTTTAAATTATATCCATTTTGTTTTGCTAAATATCTTAATGCTTTAGTATCTTTTGGAAAACAACTTCCACCATATCCAATACCTGCATTTAAAAATTTTTCTCCTATTCTATCGTCATAACTCATTCCTTTAGTAACATCTTCTATATTTGCTCCTACTAATTCACAAAGATTTGCTATATCATTAATATAAGAAATTTTTAATGCTAAAAAGTCATTAGATGCATATTTTATCATTTCTGCACTTCTTCTATCAACAGAAACAATTGGTAAATTAAATGGTTCATAAATTTCCATTAACATTTTTTCTGCTTTTTTGCTTTGTGTTCCAATTATAATACGTTTTGCTTGTAAAGTATCTTTTACTGCTCTTCCTTGAGATAAAAATTCTGGATTGCTTGCTACTTCTACTTTTACATCATGTTCTAATGAATCTTTGATGAATTGTTCTACTTTATCATTTGTTCCAACTGGTACTGTTGATTTTACAACTACCAAACAGTCTTTTTCAATAGTTTCCGCAATTTGTCTAGAAACTGTTGCTACATAACTTAAATCTGCAGAACCATCTGCCTTTTCTGGTGTACCAACTCCTATAAAGATTGCATCTGCTTGTTTGTATGCTGTTTTATAATCTGTTGTATATGTTAGTCTTCCTTCTTTGTAGTTCTTTTTCATCAGTTCTTCTAAGCCTTCTTCGTAAATTGGACAAATGCCTTCTTTCATTTTTTGTACTTTTTTCTCATCGATGTCTACACAAGTTACTTGGTGTCCTTTTTCTGCGAAGCAAACTCCTGCTACTAATCCTACATATCCCGTTCCTGCTACTGCTATTTTATATTGTTTCATATTATACCTCCTCATTTTGCTTATACCATTGTATAAACTTTCTGATTCCTTCTTCAAATGTTGTTTTTGGTTCATATCCTATCAGATTTTTTGCTTTTGTGATATTAGCATATGTTCTTTCTACATCTCCTGGTTGCATTGGTAATTGATTTATTTTTGGCTCAATTCCTAATACTTTTCCAATAGTTTCAATCATTTCTTTTAATGAAATTGGTGATGAATTTCCTAAATTAAGAATTTCGTATACATCTTGGTGTGTCATACAATATATACAAGATTTTATAATTCCATCTACAATATCATCAATATATGTATAATCTCTAGAAGTTGTCCCATCTCCAAACATTGGTATTTCTTTATTTTCTAATAATAATTTTGTGAATTTGTGAATTGCTAAATCCGGTCTTTGCTTTGGTCCATACACAGTAAAGAATCTTAGCATCATTACATTCATATCAAATAATTTATGATATACATGTGTCATTACTTCATTTGCTTTTTTAGTTGCTGCATAAGGGCTAATTGCAAAGTCTACTATCATATCTTCTTTAAATGGAACTTCTTTACAGTTTCCGTATACACTACTAGAAGATGCCATTACTAAATTTTTAACTTGATGATTTTTCATTTCTTCTAAGATATTTTGTGTACCCATACAATTTACATCTTGATATAATACTGGGTTTTCAATTGATGGCCTTACTCCTGCCATTGCTGCTAAATGCATAACAATATCAATTTCATTTTCTTGAAAAATTGTAGCAATTGCTTCTTTATTTCTGATATCTTCTCTATACAATTTATATTGTTCGTACTGTTGCAATGGTTTTATATTATTTTCTTTCACTTTTGGTGAATAAAAGTCGCAAAAATTATCAATTGCTACTACTTTGTTTCCTTCTTTTAATAATCTTTCTGAAAGTGTTGAACCAATAAAACCTGCTCCACCTGTAATAAAATATGTTTTCATTTTTTTAATCCTTTCCATTTTAAATAAAATATAATTATTTTTTAGTTTTTTATTTAATAATATAGTTAATATATTTACAATTAATTTTATATAAAATCAACCAGATAACAATTGTAATTGCTAATACTATTGAAAATCGTTCTACATTACTAATATTAGGTATTTGTAACAACATTAAATATCGATTAACTGGTGAATGCATAAAATAAATTCCTGTACTCATATTTCTTAGTAATTTTGTATTAAGTTTTTGAAATGTAACGTATTGGTATTTAATACATAGTGTTAGTACAATAGCAACCATTGCTATTGTTGTTATAAATAAACTATGATCATCTGCATATGCTTTATTTCTAATAAATGTAACCTCTCCTATTTGTAATATTAAGACAATTCCTAATAATATATATAATTTTGGTTTGGCAATTGTTTTTATCCATTCTTCTTTTTGTGCTATACATACACCTAATGTAAATAGTGGAAATCCTACAAAAATTCCATTTCGTGTTGTTATAAATGTATTTGTATACATGTCCATTACTTTTTGAAATACTGTTCCTTTTATTGCAAAGTAATAACTATTTCCTAATAATCCAAATATAAATAAGAATGCACTTAATATCATTGCCCAATTTAATTTGTTTTTCTTTAAAAAGAAATATTCTATTATAATTGCTACTATAACAGCTAATAAAAACCATAATGCTCCCCATGGATAAAAGATTACATTTTTTATAATTTTTATTGCTATTATGAATGTGCTACTTCCTTTTACTGTTATTATTTCATATGGTAAACTTACTAACATCCAAAAAATAAATGGAATTAGTAAACGTTTTATTTGTTTTGTAGAAATTTTCTTTAAATCTGCTGGATTTTCTAAATGTTTCTTTCCAAATAGAAATCCTGAACATACAAAGAAAAAAGGAACTGCAAATCTAAATAGTACATGCATTATATACCATTGAATTGTGTCATTTTGATTATCTAACAAAACAGTGTGAATGCCTACAATGAAAATAGCACATATAAATTTAATAATATCAATCCATACATAGTTTGCCTTTTTCGCTTCTGCCATTTTTTACTCCTTACATTTTTGGGTTTGATGGTACAAATATATTTTTTACCATTTCAAAAAATCCTTTTGCATCTTTTCTATATATAAGTAAATTTACTGGAACTACTATGACAATTGCCATAATAGCAATTATAATTGCTTCTACTACCCACATTATATATGAATCAGCATTGATAAATTTACTTATATACATACCAACTGGCACTAAAATTAATACTTCTGTCATAAGAATAATACTTCTTTTTATACTTTCTATTAATCTTCTATCTAAAATATATTTTGATGTATGGTACATAAATTCAATTGCTCTAAATAACATTGCTACTAATGTTCCAATTGCAACTCCTACCATTCCAAAACGGAATACTAAGATTATTGATAATGATAAATTTAAGAATGCTTCTATCCATGCTCCTTTTTTAGTTTGTTTAAAATGTCCTGCTGCTGACGACATAGTGCTATAAGGTAATTTAATTGATGTTATCATTTCTGCTAAAATAATTAAGATAGCAAATACAGGCCTATAATAGTTTGCATCTGTTATTCCATTTGTATATATTTGCACAAATGGTAATATCATTACCATGGTAATGATGTATACAACTGTAATTAAAGTAAAATAAAATAATTCATATAATCTGAAGCTTTTATTTAAATGTTCTTTTTCTCCTCTTGCAATCATATCCCCAAATGATGCGTCAATTCCACCTGTTAATGCTTCAACAATATTTCTAACTCCATTAACAACAAATAAATATACTGTGTAAACAGATACTTCTACTGTTCCTACAAATATAGTTAATACTGCTACATCTGTATTTCTATGTATAACATATGCTATATGTTGTGCTAGTCCATCCCATTTTTGTTTCAATTCATATTTTTCATTTACTTCTTGCAAATGAATTTTATATTTCTTTTTAACATAAAGATTTTGCAAAATTGGTCTTAATACAAATACAAGTGAACTTCCTAATTTAACTATTTGAATGTTTGCTCCAAAATTGATAAGCACAATTACTAATATAGCATTTAAAATTGTTGTTCCTATTTGTATTGTAGATATAACATATGTTTTTTGCTCTGCTTGTATGTATAAACGATATACAATTCCAAAAAAGTATTCTGCAAATGTACTTATTGCAATAATTATAATTAAAGAAACTGTATAGGCTGTATCAAATTCGTTTGATACTATAACCGGATAAACAAAACATAAAACAATTAAATATATGATAAATATTCCTGATATTACTCGAAAGAATCGTTGACTTGCTTTCAAGATTTTTTCTATTTGTGTTTTATCTTTTTCTGCTATTGGTTTATATAATGCTGCTTTTATTACCGGTCCTATTCCTGCTTCTAATAATGTAATATAGGACAAAAATTGTGTAATAGATGATGTTAGTCCATTTACATTAGAACCAAATGTTCCAATAATTGCCCTTGGTACAATAAGTCCACATAACAGGACAGTTATTTGCTGAATGAGTGATGTTATGATATTTTTTAATGCTTTTTTACTTCTCATTTTACCTCTCTCTTTTCTATTGGTAATTCAATCATATCCCCTAAAATTTTTTCATATTCAACTGGTTCAATTGGCATATATCCAGAACTAGGATAAAATGTTATTTCCCCAAAATATATTTTTCCTTCAATTTCATAGAAATCTATTCTTACAAATGGGATTCCTTTACTTAATTTTTTTGATATTTCTTTCATTTTTTCAAAATGAACTGGTTTTTCTGGTAGTTTTTCGTATGGTTGATAATTTTTACGATAAAAGTTTGTTTTATTGTAGTTCATATCAACAAAACTAACTCTTTGATGTGATACTCCTTCTGAAAGATATAAAAATTCTGGTTTACCATTAAAACAAAAGAATTTATAATTGATTAATTCTTTTTGATTTTCTGACCCCATATATTTTTCAATAAGAAGTCTTGGTTTTACATTTTTATATGGCCATTCTCTACATCTAAAGAAGTACTCTTCTTTTAATCTTTTATCATAAAACTTTTTCGTTTCTTCCATATTTAATTTATCTTTGTCTGTACACACAACTGTACTTTGTGAATCATGTGTGCATTTCATAACAAATTTATTTGGTAATTTATCAAAATCGACATCATCAAATTTATCATAAATTCCTAATGCTGGAATTACATATTCTGAACCAATAATTTCTGAAATATATTTTTTTACTTCATATTTATCAACCATTTTCGTATATTCAGGGTTTCTGTCATAAAGTTTTAGCCATTGTATTTTTTCATTAAATGTTTGTACTTTCTTTAAGTTCAGTCGTTTTCCTGTCATATAATGGTATTTTAATTTTACAAATCTTTCATCTTTCATTTTTATCTGATTTGCTCCTGCAAATCTTAATATCCATTTCATTAACATCTTATTAATTTCTCCATTATATATTTAAAATTATATCCTTTTAAACATTTTTTTACTGCATTTATATTTAATGGTATTATTCGATTCATTAGCATTAAAGTAAAAAAACGATTATATAATACTTTTTTTAATTCTTTTGGTTCATATGTATGATTTTGTTCAATAATATAATCAATATTTTTAGAAATTTCTTTATAATTCTGACGTGTTAATTTTTCTCTCATTCCTAATACATACATTGTTTTACAAATTTTTTCTTCATATTTTCCTGTTATTTTTTTGCTATTTTCATAAATAACTTTTTTAGATAATTCTGCTTGTTTTTGCTTTCTTTGTATAGAAATTTGTCCATCATGTATTCTGTATTTTATTCCTACAATAGGAATGATAGCAATTGGGTATTTTTCAATAATACGGCTCCATAATTCAAAGTCTTGTGAACAAATAAATTCTTCATTATATGGATATTCTTCTAATACTGTTTTTCTTATCATAACTGTTGGATGAATTAATGTTGCCATATACAACAATTGTATTTTTATTTGTTCTTGTGTTATAAAATAATTTTTCTTTATTCCTTCTTGTTTTCCGAAAAGCATTGCATTTGTTCCACATACTGCAACTTCTGGATTTTCTTCTAAAAATTGTACTTGTTTTTCAATTCTATTTTTCATACATATATCATCACTATCTAGTCTTGCTATATATTCTCCTGTTGATTGCTTAATTGCTTTATTTAATGAGTATGGTAATCCTTTATTTGTTTCGTTTAATAAAACTTTCATTTTATTTTTGTTTTCTTGTTCTATTTGCTTCATTCTCTCATATTCTTCATGGTCTCCATCACATACTAAAATTAATTCTATATTTTCATATGTTTGATTTAAAATACTATCAATTGCTATTTTTAAATTTTCTTGCTCTGTTTGGTATGTTGCCATGATAATCGATACTTTTTTCATTACCTTACTCCTTGTAATAATTCTTCATATATTTCTTTCAGTTTTTTTATTGTATTATCTATAGAAAATTGTTTTGCTGTTTTTATAGCATTTTCAATCATCTTCTGTCTTTCTTCTTTTTTCATTTCTATTATTTTTTCAATTCCTTCTGCTAAAGCTTGTTCTTCTGTTTGTTTAATTAAAAAACCGTTTTCACCATCACTTATTAGTTCTGGTATTCCACCTTTATAAAATGTAATTGGAACACATCCTCTTGACATTGCTTCTACAACAGATATTCCAAATCCTTCTTCACAAATTGATGGATAAACAAAAATATCTGCATTATCTAACCATTGAATAATATTTTTTTGCCTTCCTGCAAAATAAATATTGTTCTTTGCTTCTGTTTCTTGAGCTAATTGTTTTAATTTGCTTTCTTCTCTTCCTTCTCCTACAATTGTTAGCTTTACATTTGATTTCTGTTTATACACCTGTTCAAATGCTTTCAATAAAATATGTACACCTTTTAATTTTTCTAATCTTCCTACAAATATCATATTGATTTCATCATCTTGAAAATGAGGTTTTGTTTCGCTTTGTAGAAAATCTTGAGGAATTCCATTATATACTATAGTACTTTTATGTTCAGATATGTGAAAATGTTGTTCAAAAGATTTTCGTACTACTTTTGAAATAAAAATTAGCTTATCTGAACTATTAATTGCTTTTTGCATAACAATTCTTGTTACAATGTTTTTCAGAAATTTATCTCTGCCATCCCAAAAAGCGTCAAAACAAGAATGGAAATATCTTATGTATTTTATATTTGGTAACTGTTGTTTTAACATCATATAAACTAAGTTACAGTTAATACCTCCATGATGAACAATAACGATGTCTATCTTTTCTTGTTTACAATATTTAACAAGTTCATTAACAATTTTTTTCCTGTTTCGATTAAACTCCTTTAAGGAAAATATTTTATCTGTTTTTTCTTTTAATTCTTGATAAATTTCCCCTTCGTCAAATAGACAACAAATTCTGTTATCTAAAGTGTTGTTTTGCATAATATTTTTCAAGAGTATTTCAATTCCGCCTGTATTTCCTGCT
Source organism: uncultured Clostridia bacterium (assembly GCA_947625295.1). Lineage (GTDB taxonomy): Bacteria > Bacillota > Clostridia > TANB77 > CAG-508 > CAG-269. Next base: position 10,895 of record CANQNU010000016.1, read on the forward strand.
GCTAACAAATTTAATATTTTCATAAATTCGTATCTCCTTCAATTTGTTTAACTTCTATCTTTTCTTCTTGATTATATACTTTATATAGAGCAAATATAATTGGAATAGATATTATAAATCTTGGATAGAAGAAGAAGCCATTATAAAATGCAACAAAAAGATATACTAAATTCAACATAATAATTATAAATTTGTCAAATTTCTTTTCTCCTTTTAAATGAAAGATTAATGCTCGAATCCAAGTTTCAAAATATATAATCAACATGAATATACCAAATTGTAATAAAATTTGCATTATATCACTATGACACCAAATACGTGCCCACATAACTTCAAAATTCACTTGTCTAATTGCTTCATTATCATGACCAAATAGCTTGTTTTGAATTGGAGATTCTATAAAGTATTTCCAATCTGCTTCTCTTAAAATTGATCTTCCATTATCAAATGTTCCTTCAGATGAGATAAATATTTTTTGCATAAATGCTGTACGTGGTAAATATAATATCATCGCAATAACAAATACTATTACTGCTATTATTGAAACTTTTTTATGCTCATTATAAAATTTTAACATTTCATCTTTCATGAAGTAAATTTCAATCATTCCTAAAGCAATTCCTAATAATGTTGGTGTTCTTGCACCTGTACGCATTAATAACCATTCGCATGCAAATAGTAAAATGATATTTAAAATTTTGTTATTTTTTTGTGCTTTAACTAAAAACATTGTATACACTATTAATGTACAACATCTATATGCTGCTTGATGTGGATCTACATATATTCCCTGAAAAGCATTCATCTTCCATGTAGTAGAATAATTATTGGCAAATATATTTAATATTATAATTCCAACTAATGATATAGTAATAAATTTATTATATTTTTCAAAATAGTTTTTAATAGTTTTTAAAAAATCTTTATCTTGTACCATGTCAAAACAGGTTAAGAAAATTATTAATTGTTTAATAAATTCAAATTGTCCATCAAAGCTTGATTCTAGAAAAAATCGCACATTAATAACAAATAACAGTGTAATAATAGCATATTTTATCCATATTCTTTTATTTCTTTGATAACAAAGAACACTTAAAATTCCTACAAAAAATGGAATACCTGTTAAAATAGTACCAACAAATTTTACATGTTCATCAAGAGTAATTAGTATTGGTACAAATAGTAAAAAAATTGCTTCAATATCATATAAGATTTTTCTGTTTTTTATATAATCTTTAATTTTTTGAAAATTTATTTTACAAAATTGAAGAACAGCACTTTCGTTCATGATTTTTTAACTCCTTTGTTATTTATTTTTTCATAAAGTTTTAATGTTTTCTCAACAACATCTTCCCAACAATATTTTTTTAAAATATATGATGTGATTTTTTCTTTTTCTTCATTAGTTATTTGATTATCAAGCAATGTTTCTAATTTTTGTTTTAAATCCTGTACGTCTCCCTTTTTAAATACACTTGCATGTTCTCCTACTACTTGCATATTTTCTGCTATATTGCTAACTAAACATAAATTTCCATAACTCATTGCTTCTAATAAAGATAATGGCATGCCTTCTACATCACTTGGTAAACAATATAAATAGCAATTACTATATAATTCTTCTAATTCTTCTCCCTGTACAAAACCTGTCATAATAATTCTTTCATCTTGTTTTATCATTTCTTTTATATTTTTAAGATATGTATTTGTATGACTTGCTCCTCCTGCAATAACTAATTTTTTATCTGTTTTTATTTGTTTAAATGCTTCTATTAAATAATGTAATCCTTTTTCTGGTACTATTCGTGCTAAAAATAAAATATAATTATTTTTTTCTAATTGGTATTTTTCTTTTATTATATTTGCTTCTTTAATAGTTGGTTTATTTACTCCATTAGGGATAAATATTGTTTCTCTTTGATATGTTTGTTTAAAATATTTCTGCACATTCTCAGATAGTACTATTATTTCATCTGCATATTTTACTGCCATTTTTTCTCCAAAGCGAATATATTTTGTTGCAAATCCTCCCCATTTTGATCTTTGCCAATCTAATCCGTGAATTGTTACAATGATTTTTTTTCTAAATAGTTTAGGTATCCATATCATTGCACAAGGTCCTTCTGCATGATAATGAATTACATCATATTTGTGAAATAAAACTGCAATACTTGCAAAAAAGGAATATAGCATAGCATCCATTCCTTTTTTATTAATCGTTGGAATTGTAATAATTTTAATGCCTTTATATTCTTTTATTTTTTTATTTTTAGCGTCTGCTGTTTTGTCTTGTACATTTTTTCCTTTTCTATTATATACATCAACTATGTGTCCTCTATCGACAAGGCGTTTTGAAATTTCTTCTACAACAATTTCTACTCCTCCCTCTCTTGAAGGAATTCGTTTATGCCCAATCATTGCTATTTTCATATAAAACTCTCCTTATATGTTTTCTTAATTCGTTTGATGATTTTTTTGTCTATATAATGAACTCCCATTCCTGACAAAATACAAATAAAAATAACTAAAAGAATCCACAATGTAGATGGTATTTCTAAAGGTCTTAATACATGTATAACTATTGCATGCATTAAATAAATTTCATATGTAATACTTCCTAAGTAGCTTAAACATGTACTTTCTATATGTATTTGATTCAATATGGTTGTTAATAAAAGAATTAAACTAATGCTTAATATTGTTTTTAGTCCCCATGTTCCTAAAAGATATACTTCTTTATATTTTAAATATAATAATCCTATTATAACAGAAATTATACCAAAAAAAATACCTTGTTTCAATGTTTTTAAATTTTTTAGTTTAGTTTCTAAATGATACATTAGTATTCCATAGAAAAGCCCCATAGATTCAACAAGCCATCCTGTTGGCCATTGGCATGCTCTTCCTATAAAACTGTATAGCAATACAATTCCACATAATAGGTAATCTCGTACTTTTGGATATTTAATAAATTTATATACACTCCAAAATATTATGTAATAACATAATAAAATAGTAATAAATGTGATACCTCGTAGTCCAATAATAGTCATTATAGTTTTTAAAATACTTTTTTGTGGCTGTATAAAAATATACATTATTGCACGTGTTAACCAAAACGGAATTAATAATACTAATATTCTATTTCTCCAAAAATGTTTTATATAATCTGGTTTATTTTCTACACTATATCTTAATCCATAAGCAGATAGCATAAAAAATATTGATACAGCTACATATCCAAAAGATGAAATTGCATCTTGTAATACGTTTCCATGTCGTTTAGGAACATGAACTAATATTACAATGATAGCACATATTGCTTTTATAATCATTCCTTGTTCTTTATCAAGAATTCCTACTTTTTCGTTTGTTTCGTCATATTTATTTATCTTTAACCATTTGTTGTTTAATATCTTTTTCAACAATCTCTTCTCCTGTCATATTTTTTAGTTGTTCTTTTGATTTTTCTGACAGTCCATCATTTACTATACAATTCATATCACATGTAGAGCATTTGTCTAATTCTTCTTTACTTATTTTTCCTTCTTTATAGTCTTTTACAATTTTATTTTCAAACATAGAATATTTCTGTTTTTTATAAAATTTTAAAAATTTATGCTTAATAACCCACCATGCTGGTTTCCATATATATTTATGCATTGCTGGTGATACAGAACCTATCATCCAACATTGTCTATTACAATTTCTTACTTTTGTTCTAACTGCATTTGCTTGTTCAGAGTTCCATAGTTCTTCCCATGTTTGTTCATTTAAATTTCCCATTACTTCTTTTTCTTTTGTTCCATTACATGGCATAACATCTCCATATGGATCAATGAAAAATGTGTCAAATGCCATATCACATGGTAATAATCTTTTTTGTCCAAATATATAGTTTATTAATCCATGATTAAAATATGCTCTAAACCATTTTTTAGGTGAATTTGATTCTAATAGTCTGTTTATTAATTTTTCAAAGTTTTCTGCTACCATTAATCTGTCTTTAATGATATTTTTGGCTTCTACAAAATAAAAGGAATTATGAAGTGACGCTGTTGCAAATTCCATATTTAATTCATTTGATAATTCATATAATGGTACTAAATCTTTTGCATTTGCGTCTTGCACTGTCATTCCAAATCCAACATCAGGATGTTTCATTTCTACTAGTTTTTTTAGTGTTGAATAACCTTTGTTGAATCCATCTTCTAGCCCTCTTATTTTATTGTTCGTTTCTTCTAGTCCTTCAATTGATATTCTGATTCCTACATTTGGAAATTCTTCACATAATTTGATTATTCTGTCTGTAAAAAATCCATTTGTAGAAATTACTATTCTATCTGATTTTTTATATAATTCTCTTACAATTTCTGGCAAGTCTTCTCGAATAAATGGCTCTCCTCCTGTGATATTTGTAAAATACATTTTAGGTAATTTTTTTATTGTTTCAATGCTTAATTCTTCTTCTGGTTTTGAAGGGCATTTATAACGATTACACATTGTACATCTTGCATTACAACGATATGTAACAATAACTGTTCCATTCAATTTTTTATCTGCCATTTTTTTCATTCTCCTCTTTTACTGTTTCAAAAATTTCTATTAATTTTTGATAATGTTTTTCTATTGAATATTCGTTTTTTATACATTCTATATTATTTCTTCCTATTTGTTTTACTAAATTGTCATCATCTAATTTTAAGATACAGTCAGCAATTTGTTTGCTATTTCCTATTTCAAATAAATATCCGTTTATTCCATCTTTTATTGTTTCTGTTAAACTTCCTATATTTGTTGCAATTACTGGTTTCCCATATGAAAAACCTTCTAATATTGTGTTTGGTAAATTTTCATACCAAATAGATGGAACAAGTACAAATCTTGCATTTTTTATGACTGTTTCTAATTCTTCTCCTTTTTTGAATCCTAAAAATTCTACATTTTTTATATTTTTTTCTTGTACATATTTTTTTAATCTTTTTGCTTCTTCTGTTGTATCATCTCCCATAATTTTTAGTTTATATTTTTCATCTAATGTTTCATATGCTTTTATAACATATTCTACTCCTTTTTCTTCTGAGATTCTTCCAAAATATAATCCATATGTACCTATATTTTCTATATTAGCATCTTTTTCTCTACAAAATGTAGGTACATGACATATATTATTTTTTTCAAATCCATTTTCTTGCAATTTAACTTTTAGATAATTTGAAGGTGTGATTATTGTATCAATATTTTTATATACTTTTATAAATTTATGAACTTTCATGGAAAAAACACGAATTATTGAAGCAAATAGTGAATTTTTGACACATTTTTTCTTTATACAAGACCTATATCCATTTTTTAAACATTCTTCACAAATTGCTCCTTTGTATAAGAAATCGAATTTTGGGCATAAAAGAAAATAATCTGATAGTCTAACTACAACTGGCTTTTTCATTTCTTTTGCACCTTTTATAACACTTGGTGATAATTTATTAATAAAATGTAAAATATAAACAATATCTGGGTTTGTGTCTTTGATGATTTTCTTTATTGCTTTTTTGGTACTGAAAGAATAAATGCTTCTTGATAACATTTGTAAAATTGTTTTTGGTGTTTTCTTATAGTCTTCATAATATACTGCATCTTTACTTCCAATTGGTTCTACAAAATATTTTTCATATTCTGTTTTTTCGTTTTTATTGGATTTCACAGAAAAAGGGATAACTTCATGTCCCTCTTCTTCTAACTTTTTTTTAATATTAAACATATATTTTTCTGGTCCACCAGAAATAAAATAACGATAGTTAACAAGTAATATCTTCATGCTTATATAGCCCCTTCTTTTTTTAGAATTTTTACAATTGTTTTTAATAGTAATTGCATGTCTAATTTTAAGCTACTTTTTACACAATATTCCATATCCATTTCTAACCTATCTTTAAAGGTTACATCACTACGTCCATTAATTTGCCATAATCCTGTTAATCCTGGTTTAAATAAAATTATGTATCTATAATATGTTCCCATTTCTTTCTTTTCTCTTCTTAAATATGGACGTGGTCCTACTAAACTCATTTCTCCTTTTAATACATTGATAAATTGTGGGAATTCATCTAAACTTGTTTTTCTAAGGAATTTTCCTATTTTTGTGATTCTTGGATCATCTTTTAATTTTTTGTATTTAGTATATTCTTCTTTTGCTTCTGGATTCTCTCTTAAATATTTGTTTAAGATTCTATCAGCTCCAACAACCATTGTACGATATTTATACATTAAAAATATTTTTCCATCTTTTCCCATTCTTTTTTGAGTATAGAAAATTGGACCTTTATCTTTTTCTATAATATTGGCTATATAAACGATAATTGTTAGTGGTATCAATAATATTATTCCTACTAAACTTCCTATTATATCTATTGTTCTTTTTATTATTGTTTTTGTTTTATTTTTAGAAATTAATATGGTTTTTTCAATTTCTTTAGAAGCACATATTATTTCATGATTTGCTACACATTCCATATCTTCATTTATCATTTTCATAGTAATACTCCTCAAATCATTCTAATTTTATTATATATTCTTTTAATTATAATGTCAAACAAATTTCAATCTTTTTTTACATTTTTTTCGCTACAAAAAACCAGCCTAAGATTCTCTATCAAATGCAAATTTTAAGAAAATCTTAGGCTCGCTCTATTTCTCTTCTAGTAGGAAAGTTTTCTTACTGGAAGAACTTTCCTACTAGATAAATAAAAAGTTGCATTTCTGCAACTTTTTTATTTACCATATCCTGTTTTTGTAATAATACTATTACTGATTGTTTTTACTTTTGAAGATGGCGTATATTCTACATCATTAAATACTTCTTGATGCAATTTCAATACACTACTTTCTAATGTTACTGGCACACTATACCATCTATCTAAAGTAATTCCTTTTGTTTCATATGGCCAACCAATACTTTCTGTAATTTTAAAGTTTGCTAAACTTGGTAATAATCCTAGTATATCTCCTGTTGAAATATTTGTATAAACTTTTGGTAAAATGTTGTCCATAAATCTATTAATTTCTCCAATGCTTTTTGTCTTTAATTTATCTACCATTGCTGTTAGTACTGTTCTCATTCTTTCTGTTCTTTTATAGTCTCCTCCTGCTGTGTAACGACATCTTGAATAAGATACTGCTTGTACTCCATCAAATGTTTGACTTCCTGTAGATGTTATTTTTATACCTGGTAATCCTGTTTCTTGAGCTACTTCGTCAATATAATAATTTATATTATCTATTTCATCTTTAGATTCTACTTTAATTGTTATTCCGCCTAATTCTTCTACTGCATCTGCAACAACACTAAAGTTTACTGTTACAAATTCTTTTATATTTAAATCTAAATTTGTATTTAATGTGTTTATTGCTAATGGTGCAGATCCATAAGAATATGCATGTGTTATTTTGTCTAATCCATGTCCTTCTATATTTACATAAGTGTCTCTGTATACTGATATTAATTTTACTTCTTTTGTTGCATTGTTAATACTTGCTATCATAATGCAATCGCTTCTATTTCCTTTTTCTAGCTCGCCCTCTCTACTATCTACTCCAAAAATAGCGATATTTCGATATCCTGTTAGGTTTGTATCTTCTGAAATTCCTAATTCTTCTTCGTTAATATCTATTTGTTGCATTTTTCCTATTTTATTTTGAATAAACCATAGTATTCCTCCTGACAAAATTGCTAATATGACAACTAGTACTAATACTATTTTTCCAAATGTTTTTAATCCGCTTTTTTTCTTGTTTTTCCTTTTACCATTTTTATTCTTTTTATTCATTGTTTTTGATTCTTTTTCATTGTATTTTTTTTGAAATGCTTTTGGTATTTCATCATCATACTCCATAGAATGTTTTCCAGCCATGTTTCTTCCTCCGTTTTATATTTTTCCAACATTGTTATTATACTATTTAATTTTTTTCTTGACAAGCTTTTATTTGAATTTTCTTATCTTCCTCTTTTTTCCATATTTAGTGGTTGATATTACATGATATTAAATTAGTAATCGTCTTTATTCTCCTAATTTTTCAAATAAATCTTTATATATTTTATCAGCATTCAAATAATTAACTACTGTTATTTTATAATTGTCTTCTGTCAGTTCATATGATGTATCATCTTTAATATTTGGACAACTTACTTCTTCTGTTTCAAACCATTCTCTATTAATCATATAAGCTATAACACTTATATCCCAAATTACTCTTCTTTCTTTGATGCCATGTATACCATCATTATAAAATCTTTGGCATAAGTAGTCGCATAATTCACTTTTTCCTTTTAAGAAATGTTCTAATTCATATATTGATATTCTTAAATTTGATGCAACATTTTTGCAAGGTATAATTGTTAAGTTTACCTTTGATTCAAAAACTGTTTTTACAGCTTGTACATCTTGTCTAAAATTAAACTCTTTATTATCTTTGCTTAAAAAACTATTTCCCCCTAGCCAAATAACTTCAATTTTATCTATTATTTTAGGTTCTTTTTTTATTGCTAAAGCTACATTTGTTATTGCTCCTATTGCTAGAATATAGGTTTTATCATTTTTATTTGCAATTTCAATTATTTTATTTACTGCATCATTTTCTTCATTATAGTCATTTTTCAAATAGTCTGTTGAACCTTTAAATACTTTATTAGTCCATTCAAAATTTAACCAATTACATATCTTAATGATTTCATTATAACTTTTATCTGTTCCTTCTTCTATAGAAATATTGTTATCGTGATGATATGGTGCTACTGTAATTGCTTCAATATTAAATCTGTCTTGTGATTTTAATAAGTAAGATAAAGCAAATTGATCGTCACATTCATTGTAAGTATCAGTGTCTAAAATAACATTTGCTTTTTCTTCTTTTTTATTCAATTTTGATATTACATTATCTATATCCATTCCTATTCTCATACAATATTTCATTCCTTCTACATAAAATTATCTAATTTTTTCATCTTGACTTTTCTTTAATAAATTATAAATTTATCTCCATATATCTCCATTTATATGTTTTGTTAATGCCATAATAAAAGCATTTCTTGTTAAATCAATTCTTGACACTTCATCTTTTGTTAAAATGCTTATTCCACCTTTTCCCTTACCTAATTCTTTTCCACTAAATATTTTATCCATAACTTTCCCAAGTTCAGTTTCTTTTATTTCTTCTATATATTTATTTGGAATTGGAAATCCTTGACTTGTTCCTACACTTTGTAGTCCTTCTTTACTTTCCACCACTACACAATTTATATCAATCCATTCTCCTAATAAATTAGTAATTCCTGCTTCACTCGATACAAAATAATCAGCTTTTATATTATTATTTTTTGCATATTCTTTTAAATTTTTTACTCTATTTTTAGCCCCTTGTAATATTTCTTCATTTAGTGGTTGATCTCCTACATCTGAATTTACAGGTATTCCTTCTATTTCAACATTATTAAAATATCTTTCAAAAGCTTGTTTTGCTCCTTCTATTTTTCCTGGATTTTTCGTTCCCATTAATACTATCATTTGACTTCCATCTCCTTTATATATCTATAAATTTCACCCCAATTATTTACTTCTTTTATATACTCATTTTCTTCCAATTTAGTTAAATTAGTATCTCTAAAATATAATGTTTTTATTTTATTATCCGCTAATTTTTTTATAATTCTCCAGTCATCATCAATCATAAAGTCTACATTTTCACTTTTACAAATTTCTAATTTATCTTCCACTTTCCAGTAATATTTATTAAATTTGATATTGTTTTCTTCTAATAACCTTATTGCATCATTTTTCATTTCTTTTACGAAGCCACCTCTTGCAGTAATAACAACAAATTCATGTCCTTGATTTTTCAATAAATTATATACACCTATAAAACCTGACATTAGATTACTTTCTTTTGATACTGTTAAAAAATATCTTTCAATAAATTCTTTTTCTTGCTCGTTTGTCCAATTATATCTAGCTTGAAATTTTGGTTCTTCTTTATTTATTAAGTTATTTCCTTTTAAGATATCTATATCGAATATTTCTTCATAAGTTCTAAATGTTGTTTCGCTATCTATTACAACTCCATCTAAATCTATTCCTATTTTCATAATTATTTACCTCGAATTATTATTTTTAAACCATTTTGCAAATATTTTTAATATTCTTTTAAATCATATTTTATTAGTTTATCTCCATCATAATTAAATTTTACTGTAAAAAAATTATTATCTTTTTGAATTTTCTCTACAAATATTTTATCGCCTTCCCATGTATTTAATTGTGTAACTCTATCTTTTCGAATCCATTGTAAATCTCCCTCATTGCATTCTATTAATTCTCCTGTAAAGTCATTTGAAGTAAATACATACATATATTCTGTTTCCCAATTTGTAGATACATAAGTTACTATGCATCTCAATTTATATGTATTAAGTGTAAGTCCTGTTTCTTCTTTTACTTCTCTTATAATACATTCTTCTGGACTTTCTCCATCTTCAAATTTTCCGCCTATTCCTATCCATTTATCTTTATTTATATCATTTTTCTTCTTGGTTCTATGTAACATTAAATATTTTTTATCTTTTTCTATATAACATAGTGTTGAAAGTATCATATTATTTACCATTTAACCCTTCATCTAAAATTCCATATACCATATGGTGCTTTTAAAATTTAGTCAAGGTTGTGCTATTTTTTAAAGTATCTATCACTTTTATATCTTTCCATTTATCTGAATAAAACCTTCTATAAAATATTACAGCCTTAAACAATTCATTTAAAATTATTACAATCCATACTGAAACTAAATCAAATTTCAGAATATTAACAAAAACATATGATAATATAACCTTTAATAAAACATCTGCTATTATTGTATACTTTGCAATATACTTAGTATCTCCACTTCCTCTCAATCCTCCTGCATACACATCTCTAATATTTTGAGCATATTGAGCTATAATTACAATAATTAAAATATTTTTTATTATCAATTTTACAGATTCAGAACTAGTGTATAAATTTAATAGTGGGGTTGATAATATTAAAATTAGTATTCCAATTACTGTAGATACTATTATTGAAATTCTTTTTGAAAATGCTACATATAATTTTGCCATTTTATATTTGCACTGTCCTATACATTCACTAACTAGTGGTGCAACTGAAACAGATAGTGCATTTCCAACTTCTATTATTAAATTAAATATTGTCATACATATTTGTTGAGCTGCCAATACAGAAGTTCCCATTGTAGCTATTATTTTAGTGAATATTATGTTAGCACCTCTTATAGATACTAATTCTGTACTTGCAGGAACGCCTATATGTAATATATCTTTTATCATTTCTTTATCGAATTTAAATTTATATTCTTTATTAAATCGTAATCTAGATTTTGATTTAAATAATACATATATCCACATCAGCATTAATATTACTTTATATATTAATGTTGCAATTCCTGCTCCCGTGACTCCCAATTTAGGAAATATAAATAATCCATTAATTAATACTATATCTCCTATAATATTAAATATATTTGCAAATGATTCCATATATAATGTTCTTTTTGCCTCGCATACAGACCTAGATAAAAATGAAAATATATTATTAAATGATGAAAATATAAAACCTATCATTATGGCAATATAGTATCCTTTTCCTACTTCATATATAATTGAATCATTGCCTATAAATATCATTATTGGTTTCATAAATATTAATGATATTATTACAAATGGTAAAGATATAAAAAATACATTTAATATAATTGTATGTATTATTGTTGATTGCATTTTTTCTTTATCATTATTTGCTATATATCTAGAAAGTATTGTTGAACTCGCTACATTCATACCTCTAGATAATGCTGATATAAATAACATTACTCTCGCTGTAACATTAATTGCAGATAATGATGCTGTATAAATTTTTTCATCTCTTATTGTACCTATTAACATTGTATCTATAATTGAAAATATATCTGATAGTATAAATGCAATAATTGTTGGTATTGAATTTTTTATTATATTGTTCTTTACATCTACATAATCTGTTTTACTTATTTCTTCCATGAAAAGCCTCCACAATTCGTTTTTATTCTACCATAACTTACAGAAAAAGCAAAGCCTATAATAAATTAAATATTACATACTTTACCTTTTAAGTTTTATCTCCAAACATTCTTATTATCAATTATTCTTTAACCAATTATATATTTCTTTTTCATAGGGAATATCAGTAAATATTCTAGAATAAAATGTTAAAATTGCAGTTGGACTAATACTTTCAAAATTATCTAACATTAAGACCATTCTCCTAATATAATTTTATTTATTTCATTAATTTTAGTTATATTAGATTTAGGATTAAAATGTCCTGCACCTTTAATTAATATTTTATGTGCTGATAATTTATCTGCATAATCTTCTAAATTGTTTATAGAATTCATTTCATCATTATCACTATAAATAGAATATATTTTATCTATTAAAATTTTACATTTATTGAATTCCTCATTAACTTCCATGTATTATAAAATAATTTTCCATTCTATTTTTCCTCCAAACTATAATTTTTATTTAACAATCATTACTATATTTCTAATATTTCTCCATCATTTGGAAATTCCACACCAATAATATCTTCTACATTATAATCTGCTCTATGTATTGCATAAAATTTACAATTTATATATTTTTTGTATAATCCTTTATAATCTTCTAATCCCATATGCATATCTGTTGTTTTTAACCCTGTTACATCCGAAAGCATATAATTTGATTCATTACACATCTTATAATAATTATCACAAAAACTCGTATCACATGCATATGATAGAACTTTATTATCTTTCTCTAATATATATCCATTTATTGGCACACATTCTCCATGTTTTAATGTTAAAGCAGTTATTTTGAATTTTTCTGTCTTATATTGTTCTTCGTTTTGTAATTCTATAAATTGAACATTATATTTTTCTTCTATATTATCATATCTGTGTTCATTACCATCACTATGAGTAAAATTCATTAATTTTACTGTATTCTGTCTTGTTCCTACTGGTCCTATGATAATAAGTTTATTTTTGATTTCTTTTCTTATTCCTCTACCAATTAATAAGTTAGGAATATCTAAAAAATGATCTGCATGAAAATGTGATATTACTAAATAATTAATTGATTTTGTATAAATTTCTAGTCTTTCTATTTGTTTGACTGTTCCCATACCTATATCAAACAATATATCATCTATTAATACACTAGTATTACATCTTGTTGTACATCCCATTGTTCCTGTTCCTACAAAAGTTACTTTCATTTGTTATTCAACTCCTCTTTGTTATTACTTTCTCATTTTAACATAATAGGACAAAAAAATAAAGTATATAACAAATTAAATTATTATATACTTTATTTGCCCTATTATTCATCTAACATTAATTTCGTTTTCTTATCTTTTAATCTTTTCAATTGTTCTCTTTCTACTTGTTTAATACTCTTTTTTGGTG